>JAEDGC010000096.1 GCA_016297695.1 Bacilli bacterium | reverse complement strand
TTTTACTAATTAATAAAACATAATTAATGAGACATTTTTACTAATTAGTCACAGGGTTTAATAACCTTTTGTTATCAATTTTCTAAATTAATTTCCAATATATTTTCAAAATTTATATTTTCATTAGGATTTATGCTACTACTAACTACTTTCCCATAACCACTTATATTATATTTTAAACCAATTAATTTACAAAAAGTCACTATTTCATTACTGCTCCATCCGATTACGTCTGGCATTATAAAATTAGTTCCATCTGTTAATAAGAATACTTTATTTCCAACAGTAACTTTTTTATTACGTACAGGATATTGATTTATAACATGTTTTCCATCACCTAATATAATAACTTTAATACCTTTTTTTTCTAATAAATCAGCTGTTAAAATAACATCTTTAGAAATATAATTAGACAATTTTATTATTTTAGTTTCATCAATATCACTTTTAGTTTCTACTAAATTTTTATATTTAGCTATTTCTTCAATAGAATCTGAAACTATATCTGCAATATCTCTAGTTTCTCCTATTAATTGTTTTACTGAAATATAAATTACATATTCAGGATCTTCATAAGGAAATAATCCTGCAAAAGATTTAATATAATCATAATTGCCAGTTAAATATCCTCCATTTGGAGATGCTATTTGAGCTGTACCAGTCTTACCTATTACAGTAACATTATCAGCTGCATAATATTTTGAAGAAGATAATCCATTATAAACTACATCATACATTAAGTTTTTAACTTGATTAATTGTATCAGCACTAGCTACTGTTTTAAGTTCAGTTCTTTTACCTTCATACACTATATTTCCTTTAGAATCAACTATTTTACTTACAATATATGGTTTTAATATTGTACCGTTATTAGCTAATGAACTTAACGCTTGTAAATTTTGAACTGGAGTTGTCGTAACACCTTGACCAAATGAAGCATTTGCAAGTTCACTTTCGTAATTAAAATTAATTTTACCTGGTAGTTCACCCGGAAGTTCTATACCAGTATTTTTTCCAAACCCTAAATTTTCATAGAACGTTTTTAATTTTTTTGTTCCCAATTTTTGAGCAAGCAATGTTGCAGCAACATTTGAAGAATACGCAAAGCCTTTATTATAACTTATTTTTCCCCAACCAACATTATTAAAATCTTTAATAACTGTTTTATCTTTCAACTTAATAGTTCCTGAATCAAAAGTATCTTCACCATTATAGATACCATTTTCAATTGCAGCCATAAACGAAAATATCTTCATAGTAGATCCTGGTTCATACGTATAAGATGTTAAAGGATTTAAATAGGATTCTATATTATCTAAAGTATTTAAATTAAAACTAGGTGATGATGCTGATGCTACAATAGCTCCAGTTTTTGCTTCCATTACACTAAATGTTACCCATTTAAGATCATGTTTATCAGCTAAGTTATACACAGCATTTTCTGCAATCAATTGGATGTTATTATCAATTGTAAGATAAATATCATTACCATCTTCAGCTTCTTCTATTAAAACTGGATGTTTACTATTATCTGGGAGTTGATAACCATATGCATCTTGTTGATATGTTTTCTTTCCATCTTTACCTTTTAATTTGTCATTATAATATTTTTCAATACCCATTTCGCCAGAAATTTCTTCTTTATCATTTGGTCTTGCATACCCGATTATATATGGTGCAAAATTACCCATTTTATAATATCTTTTAGTAGAAGAAATAAAATCAATACCAGGTAAATTTAATTTTTCTATCTCTTTTTTAGTAAGTTCAGTAATTCCTCTACCACCTGGTCCAAGTTCTACTTGATATAAATCTTGATTTAATAATTTTAAAACTTGTTCTTTAGTCATATTGATAAGTGGTGAAATTGCTTCTGCTGTATATTCTTTATCAACAACATGTTGAGGATTATTTTCAGATGTTGTTCTAGAACTTGATAAATAAGCAATAACTGTATAAGAATTTACATTTTGAGCAAGTACTTCTTTATTACAATCATAAATACTTCCTCTTTTTGCTGGTAATATTTCACTTACTGTATTTCTACTTTCAGCAAACGCTGTTAAATCTGTTCCATCTACGTTTTTTGCTAATACAACATAACAAAGTTTACCAATTGCTACACATAATAAAAGAGAAACACATAAAAGCGTAAATTTTAAATTTATTTTTGCTTTGTTTCTCCTTTTTTTCATAATACCAATCCTCGTTATTCTGTTGTAATTAATTTTATATTATCATTATTATAAGACAATCCAAGTTGATTTGCAACAGCTTGAATTTTATCAAGAGATGCTAGTTCATTTATTTGCATATTTAAACTGTCATTAATTCCAACTTGTTCTTTTATTTTATTTTCTAATTTTTCCACTTCAATGTTTGATTCAGATAATAAAGCCTTTGAAAAAACATTTGCAACAGGTATTAATACTGCAACAAATATTATTAAACTATATATTAATTTTTCAATTCTTAATACTTTTACTTTTTTTTCTTTCTTTATCATCTAACGTCAAATCCTTTCAATTACTCTTAATTTAGCACTTTTACTTCTAGAATTTTCTAAAAGTTCTTTTTCACTTGCTAATATTGGTTTTTTATTTATTAATTTTATTTTAGCTTGATATTCTTTTGGAATTTCAGGTAATCCTTTAAATATTTCACTAATTTCACTATTTTCTTTAAATATTCTTTTTGCTATTCTATCTTCTAAAGAATGAAATGTAATTACACATATTCTTCCATTTTCATTTAATAAATCAATCGCATCTGGTAATACACTTTCTAATACATTTAATTCGTTGTTAACTTCAATTCTTATAGCTTGAAATATATTTCTCTCTGGATGTTTTTCATTAAAATATTTCATACCAACTGATTTCTTTATTATTTCTACTAATTCTAAAGTTGTTTTGATTTCTTTGTCTTTACGATATTCAACTATTTTTTTAGCAATATTTTTAGAAGTTTTTTCTTCACCATATCTAAAGAATATTTCTTTTAATTTTTCTTCGCTATATTCGTTTACAACATTTTTAGCACTTAATTGATTATCTAAATCCATTCGCATATCTAAATTTCCATCCCTCATAAACGAAAACCCTCTTGATGCATCATCAACTTGCGGAGAAGAAAATCCTAAATCAAATAAAATTCCATCAACTTTTGTTACACCATCTCTTAATAATTTTTCTTTCATATTCGAAAAATTACTATGATAAATTTTAAAATTATTTGAAATTTTACTAAGTTCTTTTTTTGATTGTTCTATAGCAATTTCATCGTTATCAAAACAGTACAATTTTCCACTAGTTAATTTTTTTAATATTTCTTTACTATGACCTGCATAACCTAAAGTGGCATCAACATAGATTCCATCTTCTTTTATTTTTAGATTATCAATGCATTCGTTTAATAGTACACTATAATGTTTCATTATTCCTCCAAGAATAAATTTTCAGCAATGTCTTCTAGCTTTGAACTATTAACATCCATGAAATTTTTCCATCCTTTGTCTGACCAAATTTCAATACGGTCGTTTGCACCGATAATGACACATTCTTTGTCAATATCGGCGTAACTAACCAGTGGGGAGGTAATGTTAATTCGACCTTGACGATCAAACTCACATTCAGTGGCACCAGAAAAGAAGGATCTTATAAATATACGGGCATCTTTTTTAGTAAAAGGTAGAGACTTTAACTTTGCTACTAAACTATTCCATTCATCCATAGAATAGATGTATAAGCAATTTTCAAGGCCGCGAGTAATGATAAAATTTTGTCCTAATTCGCTGCGGAACTTATTAGGAATAACGAGACGACCTTTTTCATCAATATTATGATGAAATTCACCCATGAACATTATAATCCCCCACTTTCTACCACAATGTACCACTGTCTACCATTATGATACATTAAAAAAGACTTAAAGTAAATACTTTAAGTCTCTTTTTTTAATAAATTTTAATAGATTGACAATTGATTAACACTAAGCTGTTCTTTTGTACATATACACTACTGTATAAGGATTTTGAACACTAAATGATGAACCCGCTCCTGTAGAAGTAGACGTAACTTTAGAACCTGTAAATGTTGAGGATACACTTCCTTTTGCAGTATAATAATGCTGATGTGATGCCACACCTGAAATACTGGTTGCATAATAATCACTTACAGTATGTGAGTGATTACCGGTTGAATTTGATGTAATAGGAGTAGCTATTTGAGCATATTTTATTAATCCATTTATAGATAAATATCCACCTGAACCTCCAGTATAATCTTTATATATTGGTATTTCATGATAATGCGAACCATTTGTTGTTGTTCTATTTGAATAACTATACCCAATTGAATAACCGCTTCCGGTTGACTCAGATAAAATTCTCGTTCCTGTAAATGTAGATGATACACTTCCTCTAGCTGTAACATCATGTGTATGACTTGGTAAATTTGAAATATTTAATGTTACACTTGATGAACCTCCACTTCCTTTTGAAGAATCATTTGTTATATAATTTGTTCCATCATCCCCAACTAAAGTCGTTCCAGATG
>JAEDGC010000029.1 GCA_016297695.1 Bacilli bacterium | reverse complement strand
AATTTAATTAAAACCCCCTGTACCATCTGTCTAAAAATTTGACAAATTGCCAAGAAAAAATTGGCTATTTTTAAACCAATTTTTATATTGTAATTATATACATAGTTAATTTTTCTTATATTGAACATTCCTCTATTGTTATTCTTACATAGCCATTGCCAATTTTTGCACAATTTTGTGTTGGAGTTGAACTTGAACAAGTAGTAGATACAGTTTTTGTATTTTCTTCATTGGATTCTTCACATTCATAACAATACATTGTTTTATTTGTTAATAGTGGATTTCCTATGTATCCAGATCCACCACTTCCTGACCAATTTTTGCCAACTCCGCCACCAAAAAATCCTCCACCGGCTCCAGCTTCAGTCGAAAAATTAGCATCTGCACCCTTACCAAAAGTTCCAGATTTAGCTTTAGTAGAATAATTAGCCTGACCTCCTTCAATGCTGTCTACATATGATTGTCCACCACCAGGAACAGGTACAAAATTATTTTCTATTTGCCATAATGATATACCATTATATGACGAACCACCTACATATCCGCCACCATGTCCTCCGTTTGAATAATAATAATTATTTGATGCAAAGTGACTATAATCAGAACCTCCTCCACCTCCTGATACAATTAATAATTTAGCCAAATTATTTTCTAACGATGACAATAATCCTGATTGTAAAGCAATGTGAGTTGCTCCTCCTCCAGAAGCAGCTCTCACATTATTTATACTCCAGCTTCCTTCACATGATTGAGAAAATCCACCGCCGTTATATCCACCTGGAATATTACAACTTTTGGATGTTGGATTGACTCCTTGACCACCTACATTAATATATACTATTTCATTTTTTGATAATTTTATTTTACCAGTAGAATATCCTCCATATCCACCCAAATATCCATTTAGTGAATCACCACCTTGGGCTCCCCAAGTCTCCATTTTATAAGTACCGTTACATACTGTTGTATATGTTTGTTCACTACCGTCTGCACCAGTTGTGCCATTATAATCAAAATCAGTCACTTTTCCACCTGTAAGTAAACTGCTTACATTTGAGCATATTTCTTCATTATTATATTCATAACATTTTTTAAAATAATATGTTGTATCACTATTTAAATTTGTTATATCATTATTTTTTTGATTCAAATTATTTTTATCTGTTCCGTATAAATAATAATTTGAACTTATATTCTCTATATTACTATAATTTGCTACTATCGTACTAGTTGTTGAATTTGCACTTGCTAATACATATTTTTCATAAAAATCAATTTCGCAATTTACTTTGTACTTTGTTGCATCTTCGATATTTAATTTCCAATTATTATAATTCCATGAACCATTAGCATTATCACATGTAACATATACTTCATAATTTTTATCTGTTGGAATATTACTATTCTCTATACCATTTATATAATATTTAGTTATTAAATTTAAACCACGAAAATCTCCAATTTTAGATACAATTAAATCATATTCTTTATCTATTTTATATATTGCAAATGTCTTATATATTCTTAATAACACAACAAAAATAATTAATACTGTTGATAATATTAATAAAACTATAGAATATTTTATTTTTTTATCTTTATTAAATCTTTTCAAATTGAACATATTTACGCACCTATTATATTAATACATACAATAAGTATACAAATCTACTCAGTCTATTGTCAATAGATAAAAAGTATGATATCATTTATTTAGTGAGATGCAGACATTCTTTAAGGACTGATGCTTACCACTTGTGTGTCTAAGCACCTTTATTCAGGTTTAGAATAAAGATGCTTTTTATATTACCTTATATTACTTTTACAAGTATATAAAGCAATATAAAAATAATTACAAATAATCTAAAGATTGTTAAATCTTTTTTATCCATAACCAATCACTTTCCTTTACTTCTTCTCCCCTGAAAATTTTTGTCCTTAGATAGAAAAGTGATAAACATCTTTTTTCTGCTTCTCGAGTGTTTATTATATATCCTTATTTTTCTTTTGTAATACTTTCGACATTTATCGACAAAAAAATTCACTTTTGTGAATTTATGCCGTTCTTTTATACATATACACTACTGTATATGGATTTTGTATATTAATGCTTTCTTGAGAATTATTAGTATAATTTCCAGTAAATGTATGAGTATGAGCTTCTACGCCTTTTATTGTATTAGCATAATAATCATTATAATTATGGGTATGAGCTGCTCCAGGATAATTTTTATCAGTAGCTGCGGCATATCCATTATATCCTCCATATCCAACAAAATGATTATTAGAATAGCTTGTACCAGCATCATAAACAGCACGATAACTCATTGCATTTCCAGTTGTCGATGTTCTTGCTGAATAAGTATAACCAATACTGTAACCTGATCCCGTTGAATTTGTAGTTCCTGTTACGCTTAAAGATGGAATATTTTTATTACTTAAAGTTGCAGTTGATGAACCTCCACTTCCTTTTGTTGAATCATTTGTTATATAATTTGTTCCATCATCCCCAACTAAAGTCGTTCCAGATGAATATTTTACCCATGTTCCACCGAATTTATCTTGGACCTTTTCTATTGTATCATCTTCTGTTGACATGTATATGCTTCCTACTGGATATACACTATCAATTACTTGTGATTTCACTTCATTTACTGCGATATTTTGATATTCTTCATTTAATGCTACTAATTCTTCTTTGGTATATGAAACAGGTGTTGTTTCATTTGTTTCTTTTGAATTAAATGATACTGTACATTTTGTACTTGTTGCACTCATATCTGCTATATTTATTTGCCAATTTATTGTATCAAATGTTGCTGTTACTCCATTACTACATTCAATACTTTCTACTTTGTAATTTGTCTCATAACTTGGAAATGTATCTGTTTCTTTTCCATCTACTAATACTGCTACTCTTACATCTCCCATTGAGTAGTTTCCTATTTGATTTTTTATTACATCAAATTCTTTTTGCATTTTATATATTGCATAGGATTTTGTTATAACAACTACAATTAGTAAACACATTATTATAGATAGTGATACAATCATATTTTTAGTTGTTATTTTTTTATTATCTTTTTTAAATTTTTGTAACTTTGGCATATTATTAATTCTCCCTACTAGTATATTCTATATTATTAGTATACCCACCACCAGAGGCTGTCGTCAAGAAAAAAATCGGCTATTTTTAAGCCAATTTTTTATTATAAATTTTATTCCTCATCTTTTAATATATCTAAAAGTTCTTCTTTAGTAAGCTTTGTATATCCTTTAATTTTTTTTGCCTTTGCCATTTCTCTTAATTTTAAAAGTGTTGGTTCACTTGTTGCTGGACAATCTTCTGGATCACAAATTTTACCATAAAGAACTAAAGATTCTATTTGTTCTTTTGTTAATGTTTCATTTGCAATTAAGGCATCTGCTAATAAGTTAACTAATTTTTCATTTTCTTTTAATACTTTTTTAGCTTTAGCATAACATTCTTCAATAATTTTTCTTGAAGCTTGATCTATTTCTAAAGCAACTTGGTCAGAATAATTTTTAGATTTATTGTAATCTCTACCTAAGAAAACATTCTCACCACTTTGTTGTTCATATTGCATTGGTCCTAAATCACTCATTCCGTATTCAGTAACCATACTTCTTGCAACATTTGTGGCTTTTTTAAAATCATCAGAAGCACCAGTTGTAATTTCTCCTAAAAATAATTCTTCACTAGCTCTACCGCCTAGTAAACCAGTAATGTGAGCAAGCAATTCATTTTTAGTCATTATTGCAATTTTTTCTTCCTTAGGTAACATCATAGTGTAACCACCAGCCATACCACGAGGAATAATAGTAATTTTGTGAACTTCTTGGGCATTTTCAAGTTTTATACCTAATACAGCATGACCAGCTTCATGGATTGCAACAAGTTTTTTTTCTGCTGGTGTAATTACTCTTGAAGTTTTAGCAGGTCCCATCAAAACTCTATCTGTAGCTTCATCTATTTCTGGCATTCCAATTGCATTCTTATTTCTTCTTACTGCAAGCAATGCGGCTTCATTAAGTAAGTTTTCAAGGTCTGCACCACTATATCCTGGGGTTCTTTGAGCAACATTTTTAAGATTAATATTTTTATCAAAAATTTTGTTTTTAGCATGTACTTTTAATATTTCTTCACGAGCTTTTGAATCTGGTAAAGAAACTGTTACTTGTCTATCAAATCTTCCTGGACGAAGAAGTGCAGGATCAAGAACATCTGGACGGTTAGTTGCAGCTATTATAATTATACCTTCATTAGCTCCAAAGCCATCCATTTCAGTTAATAATTGGTTTAATGTTTGTTCTCTTTCATCATGTCCTCCACCAATACCTGAACCTCTTTGACGTCCTACTGCATCTATCTCATCAATAAAGATTAAACAAGGTGCACATCTTTTAGCTTCTTTAAACATATCACGTACACGTGATGCTCCTACTCCTACAAATAATTCAACAAAATCTGAACCACTTATATAAAAGAATGGAACATTAGCTTCGCCAGCTACAGCTTTTGCAAGTAATGTTTTTCCTGTTCCTGGAGGGCCTACTAATAAAACTCCTTTAGGTATTCTTGCACCTAATTTTTGAAATTTTTTAGGATTTTTTAAGAAATCAATTAATTCTGCAACTTCTTCTTTTTCTTCTTCAAGTCCCGCAACAGAATCAAATTTAACATTTCCACCATCTTCTGATAATTTTGCTCTACTTCTACCAAAATCCATAGAATTTTTATTACCGCTAGCCATTTTACTAAATAATACATAAGAAAGTATTACTAATACTACTAGAGGTAATACATTTACTAATATATATAGTAATTGACTTGATCCTGGATCACTTTCATTTTTATAAGTTTTTAATTTGTGAGTAGTAGCATACTCTGTAATTTCATCTATCTCAGCTTCAATTACTTTCGCTTCAAAAGATTCATTGTCTTTATAATCTTTTAATTTACCAGTAATATAGTAAACACTCTCACTACTTTTTGGTGTAATTACTAGTTCTGTAACATTTTCTTTATTAATGTTATTTAATAAATCTCCAGTAGACATATTATGTGTTATATTACCACCATAATTTAAAAACATTAAAACAGCAGTAATAATACAACATAAAACTAAGTATGGAAATATATTTTTAAAAACATTATTATTCTTTTTATTCATTATTTTCCTCCTCTTTTAAGATATACTTTATTATTATATCATACTTTTCATTAATTTCCTTATCAAAATTCGATTTTTTTACACCAGGTATCCATAATATTTTATTATTATCGTCTGTGATAATTGGAATATTCTGACGAATTTCATATTTTATTTTATCATTAGTTAATATATCACTTACTTTTTTATAATGATTTAAATTTTTAACTAACATTTTATCGCCATTAATTCTATTTCTAACATGAATCGGCAATTTAATATCATCACTATTTAATCGTATTACATAATTTGATTTTTCATCATTTTTATTTATTTGTTTTAACACAAAATTATTAAATTCTAAAGATTTTTCAAATATAATATCAAAATCTTCTTTTATTATTTTTTTTATTATTTTAAATTCATTAAATTCGATAATTCCAATAAAACCATTTGGTAAATCTATTTTAGTATTATTAATATTTTTATTTATTAAATATTTTATATTTTCAACATGAACTTTGCTAATTATTTCTAAATGACCATCATAAATATATTCTAATAATTTTTCTAACAATTTATTTTGAATTAATATATCTTCACTTTTGAATTTTATAATATTAATTATATTTTTATTAATTATATCCTTGCACTCTTTTTCTATATATTTCTCTACAAAATTATCATAAAGTTTTAATTCTAAAGAATAATCTAAATATTTTAAATGTACATTTTCATTTTCTTTTTTCAAAAACGGTAATACATTATGTCTAAATCTATTTCTTGTGTGAATTTCATCATTATTTGTAAAATCAATTGCATACAATATATTATTTTTTTCTAAATATTTTAAAATATCATTTTTAGTAATATATAAAAATGGCCTCATGATTTTATAATTATTTTTCTTTGTAATTAAATCAATTCCTTTATATCCTTTTAATGTACTTCCTCTATTTAAACGCATTAATACTGTTTCAATTAAATCATCACCATGATGAGCTGTAAATAATACTTTAGCATCATATTTTTTGATAATTTTTTCAAAGAAATTATATCTTATTTTTCTAGCTTCCATTTCAAAATTATTCTTATTAATTTTATTTATTTTCATACTTTCAAAAACAAGATTATTATCTTCACAATATTTTTTCAAACAAATTTCTTCATTATCACTTTCTAATCTAACATTATGATTTACATGTGCTACGATTATATTTAAATTTTTTATTGTATCTTTTACTAAAATATCAAGTAAAGCCATTGAATCAGGCCCATAAGAACATGCTACAACAACTTTATCATTATCATTTAAATTTTTATTTAAAAAATCGAGTACTTTATGCATGTTCTTACCTCTTTTCTAATTACTTATTTTTAATACTGATTCAATTAATTCTTTAATATTTCCATCAAGAACTTTATCAGCTTGAGAAGTTTCATAACCACTTCTAGCATCTTTTACTAAAGTATATGGTTCTAGAACATAACTTCTTATTTGACTTCCAAAATTTATAGATTCATTGATACCTTTAAGTTTATTCATCTCTTTTTCTTTTTTTTCTAATTCAATTTGATACAATTTACTTTTTAATACTTTCATTGCTTCTTCTTTATTTTTCATTTGACTTCTTTCATTTTGACATGTAACAACTGTATTCGTTGGCAAGTGGGTAATTCTAACTGCTGAATTTGATGTATTTACTGATTGTCCACCTGCTCCGCTTGAATGATATACATCAATTTTTAAATCATTTTCCTTTATATCAATGTCTATATCATTATTTATTTCTGGTATAACACTAACTGATGCAAAAGAAGTATGTCTTCTCGAATTTGAATCAAAAGGTGAAATTCTTATAAGTCTGTGGACACCTTTTTCACATTTTAAATAACCATAAGCATATAAACCTTTTATATGTAAAGTTGTGCTTTTTATTCCAGCTTCTTCACCTTTTTGTTCATCCAAAACTTCACAAACATAATTATTATTTTGAGCATATCTTTGATACATTCTTGATAACATACTAGCCCAATCACAACTTTCGGTACCACCTGCTCCAGGATGAATTTCTAGATAACAGTTATCTTTATCATATTCTTTGTTAAGTAAAGTATTGATTTCTAAATCTTTTACTTCTTTTTCTAATTCAATTAAATTTTCAGATATCTCTCTTAATTCATTATCACTTGATATTTCAAGTAATTCTAAATAGTAAACCAAATTATCATAAATATTTTGGTATCCATCAACTATTTTTTTTAATGAACTTAATTTTTTATTAATTTCATTAGCTTTATCTATATTGTTCCATATATTTGGATTACTAATCTCTTCTTCTAAATCTTTTATCTGTTGTTTATTGCTATCAATGTCAAAGAGACCTCCCAATAGATTCCATTTTTTCCTTTAAATTTTTAATAAACACTTCTAATTCATTTTTTTCCATTATTAATCACCATTACAATTATATCATTATTTTTTATGTTTTAGCATTTTTACATAATATTCATTTACAATGTCTTCATTAATAATTTCTGGATTAACATATAAATTATCAGCTTTTGTTAAAATAAGACCATCTACCAAACTGTTTAAGTAATAATCATCACATAATACTTCTTCTAAAATTAAAGAATCAATAGAATTCATTTCATACATTTCTGCTTTTTCTTTAAAGTCTTCAATATCAATTGAATCAATAGATAATTTATGATCTATTAAATATTTTCCCCATTTATAATCATTAATTATTATAGTTTCCATTAATTCATTAAATGAATCAAAATCTATTCCAGCTAAATTTTTTAAAAACCCCATTATTTCTTCATTCAAATTTGCAGATATTGCACCAATATTATACATCGTATTTTCATATCTTTGCATTTCTTCTTTATAATAATTTACAATAGTATCAATATTTATTGCATTATCACCATATTCATCTAAATCATTTGTAAAAAGATTAAAATTACAATTTAATACCACATGTTGAGCTGAAGATAAAGATTTAATTGTTTTTATTTTTCTTAAGATATTTAATCTATTAAATTCTAAAGTGTAGTTTAGCAGATCAGCCAATAAATCATCTATAGTTAATATAGCATTTTCTAAATCTTCATTACTCTGTATGCTACAAATAGTATTATATATTTGCAATTCTTCATAATTTAGATTTGACTCTCTATTTTTTAAATTTAATACTTTAAATGTATCTAAAAATGCCACTTCAATTAAATTAGCAGCCATTGCTTGCATAATCTCACTTTTAGAATCAAAAATTTTTAATATTTTTTGGGCAGCTAAAAATATAAGCGTTTGCTCATCTAATTCAATATCTTCAAGATTATTGTTAATAATCATTCTTATTATGCAATTTCTAAATAAGTTATTGCTATTTTTTTCCATATAACACCTCATATAATGTTATATATAATACTTCATTTAATAATTTATATCAAGTAAAAAAGTGGTTAATTACCACTTTCTCCAAGAGTTACTTCAATTACTTCTTTTTCATCATCACGAATAACTGTTAATGATATTTTTTCCCCAACATTATATTTATATAAATTATATTTCAAATATGCGACACTTTCAATTGCTGTATCATTAATTTTTATTATAATATCTCCTTTTTCAATTCCAGCTTTATAAGCAGGCGAATCTTTTTGAACATCAGTAACAAATACACCAGTTGTTGTTAGTGAAGAATCATAATACTTTTGACTAATATCTGTTACATTATACATGGAAATACCTAAATAAGGTCTTTTAATATCTTCATTTTTGATTATTTTATCACTATAATCTATTGCTGTTTCAATAGGTATAGCAAATCCCATACCTTCTACACCACTTTTAACAAGTTTCATCGAAGTTATACCGATAACTTCTCCATTAGCATTACAAAGAGGTCCACCACTATTACCTGAATTTATTGCTGCATCAGTTTGTAAAGCACTCATTACCCAATCACTTGTTGAATTACTATTTGAGGAACTTACTTCTATTAAACGATTTTTACCTGAAAGTATTCCTCTAGTTACAGTCCACGAATATGCACTATCAAGCGGAGCACCTACCGCAAAAACTGTATCTCCTACTTTAGCATTATCGCTACTTCCTAAAGATGCAACGCTTATTGAATCAAAACTATCAATGGATAGTACTGCAATATCGGCATAGGAATCGCTTCCTAAAACTTCAGCTTCTATTTTTTTACCATCTGTAAAATTAACATAAATTTTAGTTCCACCTGATATAACATGATTATTAGTTAAAATATATGCTTTATCATCTTCAACTTTATAAACAAATCCTGTACCAGAAGCTGCTACTGTTTTTCCAACATAGGTTTCAACAACAACAACTGCATCATAAATTTTATTAACAGCTTCGCTTAATCCAGTATCAGTAATACTAACATCTTTTACAACTTTTGTAGTATTAGTGGCTGTAATAAATTCATTTGGATAAAAATGAAATAATAAATACATTCCAAATGCCCCTAAAAAGAAAGTAATAATGATTACTATTATTTTTATAAGCCAATTATTTTTTTTCTCCATTTAATCTAACCTCGCTAGTTCTTTAAAATTTTCTGGAAATCCCATTCTATCTAAAACTTTAGTTATTGGTATTACTTTTAATTTACCTGCTAAAATATCAACCTCGTATGATATTTCATTTAAAAGTAAAGTAAAATCATCTTTACGTAATAATTGTTTTAGAATAATTATTACAGCAAATAAATCTTCTTTACCATAAATATATTCGCCATCCATCATTGGAATATTTAATAATTGATGATATTTTGTGTTGTATATCGGTTTTTGTGCTCTATGCTCATATACAATATCTTCATGTGCACATAAATTTCTATAATTTGCTAAAATAGTCAAATAACTCATTAACTCTTGATAATTAACACCAAATACACTCGCAATATCTTTTTGATCATCTGTTTTTAATATTCCATATAATTCACTAACTATACCAAATGATAATACTTTAACTACAATCCAAGGCGGAATATATCCGTAATTAGAAATATAATGACTTGTTGCTTCATGTTGAACCCCGTTTACTCTAATTTGCCTTTTCATTTTTTTGATAAGGTCATTAACTTGTCTAGTTTTTTCTGGCTCTCTAGTAAAATTTTTAGGATTCAAATAATTTCTTTCCATAATTCCATAACTTTTAGATAAATTATATGAGATAACACTTTTGATATTATTTTCTATAATAAGTATGTTTTTAAAAATAATATTTCTCAACTGCCTGTCAAAATTAAACAAACCATATATTTCACGAAAATTAGTATTTATTATAAATTTTTTACTTTCGTTTGATTTAAAAAATAAGTGTCTATAACCACTAATAAAGAAATAATTTTCACGAAGTAAAATCTCTTTAGTAGCTTCAATATCATCTATTACTAATCCTTTATTTTTTAAAATATCGATTTGCTCATCTAAAGTTTTAAAGGTTTTATTCATTTTAACATCACCCTACTATAGACAATTATATCATAAAGTACTATTACATACTATACTTTTTATGTGTCAAACATGTTATAATTATGTGAAAGGTTGGTGAAGTTTATGCCTCAATTGATAACTCATAATTTATTTGGTGATGATGTATTTAAAAAACTTGATAAGACTATTCAAAATACTTTTGCTGATGAAAAAAATGCTTATGAAATGTTTTGTCAAAGTTTTGATAATTTTTTGTATTATACTAGTTTCAACTTCAAAAAAGCAAAAAAGATTAATCACTTAGCAAAAAGAGGTCATAAAACTAATGTAAATAAATATTTTATGAATATATTAAAAAATATTATTGATTTAAATTTAGAAAATGATGCTCAAGCACTTAGTTATCTATATGGTTCAATTAACCATTATGTCCTTGATTCTACATGCCATCCATTTATATTTTATAAAACTGGTGTGTACAACAGAAAAAAGAAAGAGACAAAAAAATACATAGGGCTACATGGTGATATAGAATCAAATATTGATGCATTTTTTTATATTAATAGATTTAAAAAGTCATATAACAAAGTAAATATAACTAAAGAATTTATTCCTAAAATTAAATTTTCAGATAATCTTAAATTAATAATGGATAAAACTTTTTTAGAAACATTTAATGAAAAGAATATTTCAAAGTATTATTTTAAATCTTATAACATTTCTAGACTGCTATATAAAGTATTTATTAATGATCGCCATGGATTCAAAAAAATCCTTTATAAAATATTTGATAAATTTGTTCCTATTAGGTCAACCAATTTTGAATATTATACAACCTTTATAAAACAACCTAATATTAGTTATTTAAATATCGAACATAAAAAATGGTGTTATCCATCAGATAAATCTATTGAATCTACAGATTCTTTTATAGACTTGTACAATAAATCTATCGATAAATCAGTAATGTTAATAAGTCTTGCCCATGATGTTATTAATAAGAAAAAAAATATTGAAGAATTTGCAAAAAAAATTGGTAATTTATCTTATGTAAGAGGATTAGATTGCGATAATAGTAGACACATGACCAATTTTGAATTTTAATAAAATTTTATAATTGCTTCAGTAATATATTGAGCAATCTTTTTTTGATATTTATCACTTTTTAATTTTTCCCTTTCTTGATAATTTGATAAAAAACCACATTCTATCAAAACACCTGGAGGATTTAATTTGTTATACATGTAAGTTCTATCTGGTATTTTTTTAATTTCCCTTTTGGTATTTGTTTTACTATTTAAATATTCTTGAATTACTTTAGCTAGTTCTTCATTATTATCTTGTTTTTTATTATAAAAAACTTGGGGTCCATAGTAGCTTGAATCGCTTAAATAATTTAGATGAATTGATAAATACATATCAGCATTAGAATGATTAATAATTTTTATTCGGTTATCAAAATCACTTCTTTTTCTATTATATATGTTTGGACTACTTAAATCATAGTTACCATTTCTTGTTAGAATTACAGAAGCACCATTAATAGTCAAATAATATTCTAAGTATTTAGATATTTTTAAATTTATATCACTTTCATAAATGTTATTTGAAACAGTACCCGGATCCTTGCCACCATGGCGAGTACCCTTTTAAACAAGGAACTAATCTAATCTTATTAAATTGAATGAAATATCAATATCTCTAGTATTATTTTCGGCATTTACTTCACCTATTAAAATTTCATCAACAAACTCATCAACTATCTCTTTTGTCAATTTATCAATATGTTTATATTTTTCAAATATTGCTATACTTGTTTCAATTCTATCTTCATTTGTCTTTATATTTGATAATTCTTCATTTATAACTTCTATTCTTTTCTTATATTCATCAATTTCCTTTGAAAACTTTTCTCTCAACATCATAAATTCTTCTTGTGAAATAATACCTTCTAATTTATCTTCGTAAATAGATTTATAATAATCATTTTTCTTTTGTATTTTAGCATTTAATTCTTCTTTTTCTTGTTCAAATATTTCTTTTTTTGATATAACATTTGAATTTAATGATTTCTTTTGAATTGTATATATTCTATCTAATTCACTAATACTATAATATATATCTAATTGTTTATTAATTTCATCTAGTAAAATTTTTTCTAATACATCACATCTTATTGAGGCATTATTTTTACAATTTTGATTTGCAAGTCTTACTCCTTTACATTTAAGATAAGCAGTTTTACCTTCTGATGTTTTGTATAAATTTCTTGTAAATATATGATGACACTCTTTGCAATAAACTTTTCTACTCAACATATATACTTCACCAGTTTTTGTTATTCTTGTTCTTGATTTAAATTTTGCTTGAACAAAATTCCATGTTTCCACATCTATAATAGGTTCATGTGTACCATAACTATATGTCCATTCATCTTTCGGTTTTATTACTGATTTATGATTTTTATAACTTACATAAGTTTTTTTACCTTGAACAAGATTCCCCATATATACTTCATTTCTAAGAATACCTGCAATTGTATCTTGACACCAACCAGTTTTAATATCTCTGTACTTTGCACTATTGCATACAAACTTACTACCATTTTCTTTTTTATAATTACTAGGTGTTAAAATTCCTCTGTCATTTAAACTTTTTGCAATTTTATAATATCCATTCCCATCTTTATACATTTTAAATATTTCTTTTACTACTTCTGCTGCTACTGGGTCAATTAATAATTTATTTTTATTATCAGGGTCTTTCATATAACCATAAGGTGCAAATGAACCTAAAAATTGACCATCTTCTCTTTTATTTTGTAATGATTTCCTAACATTCTTAGATAAGTCTTCTAAATACCATTCATTAACAAGTCCATTTATTTGTCTTGATTTTTTATTACCCTCTACATCAGTATCTGCATTATCAACAATACTTACGAAGCGTACTCCCCACTCAATAAATTTATTATGAATGTATTTCTCAACAATTTCCATATCTCTTGAAAATCTACTTTGAGTCTTACACAATACTATATCAACATTACCTTTTTCACATTCTTCTATCATTCTATTAAAGTCAGGTCTATTGTTATCTGTACCAGAATAATCATCATCACTATACACATTAATAACTTCCCAACCTTGTTCAAGTGCATATTTTAATAACATACTCTTTTGATTAGCAATAGATTCACTATCATCATTTTTATTTTTTTTGTATCTATCTTCATCTGAAAGTCTTACATAAATAACAACTCTTTTAGGTCCAATTCTTTTAACTTTAACTATTGACATGAGAAGTACCTCCTTTCTGCAACAATATTACAATAATTTTTTTATATTTTTAAATGTGCAAATTTTTCAATTCTAGTTTTGACAATTTGCTTTTGTCGTATTTTTTTCTAATGCAATTATTACCTTTAATAATTTTTCATTAAAGACTTTTACCAATTCTTCTTTTGTTTTTGTATTAGATTTTATAGTTGAATTAACATTATATTTAACTTCGTTATTCATAACAATCACCTTTTAAAATATATGCTTGTATGTAAAAAATATTTTTTATCGTTGATTATTAGACATATTATTTATCAATTCAACTTTATATTTAAAAATTGGCTTTTTATCAAAAATTTTTCTTAAATCAAAATTATTATCAACATTATCATTTAAAACTCTTGATACTTTGATTAATGCTAAATCCATACTTTTTTCACTTACCATCATTTCAGTTTCACAAATCATTTTTATTTTTATATTATAAGTTTTTGTTCTCATATATCTTATTCTCCTTATCAATTAATCCAAATGTATTTAAGAGTGCTTTATTAACCAAAATTTGTTCTTTAAAACTAATATTTGCAATATATTGTCTTAATCTATCCTTACTAATTGCTCTTGTATGTTCTAACAATATTACTGAATCATATTTTAAATATCTTCTAGCCCTAATATAGACATGACTACGCATATAATATTTTTTGTTTATTACTCTTGTTATTGGTGCAACAATACATGTGGGACTATTTTTTGTTCCATTGTTGTCTTGAATAATCAACACTGGTCTTACTCCACCTTGTTCACTACCAACAACTGGATTAAGTTCAGCATAGTAAATTTCTCCTCTTAATACTTTTCTCATTAAATACCTCCATAAATTAGGCAAAATAAAAAGACTCCTAAGAGTCCTACTAAAAAAATACATTATTAATTTATTATTTATTAATTATAAAATCGCTATAATCAAATTCTAAAGGTTTATTTTCGTCAAAATCATATTCTTCATCACACATTACTTCCATATGAAAAGTTAATACTATTCTTATAATACAACTATTAACAAAAGGACTAACACCACATCTTGATCGTTGCATAATTTTTGAAAGTTGATAATCTGTTTTTTCATTTATAAATTTTTCAGTAAAGCATTTTTTTTCATCACTATTCATGATTTTCATCATTGCAGTTATCTTCTCATTCATAAATTGATATTCTGCCGTTTCATCTATCTTCCTATCTACTAAATCCATTTGATGATTTTGTCTAGGAAGAGGACATGAGTAAATCGGTTCATATCTTGCAGTAATCTTGATTGCAGGTTCATTTGGATACTTATTTTTTAGTTTTACAAAACGATGCATTATTCTAAATGCTATTTTTGTGCATAATTCTAAATTATACTCATTTATGAATGCTTTACTTAAAATATCATTATCAAGATATTCATAATTCATATTTTCTTCATTATTCATTTTGACTCAATCCTCCTTATAGCAAAGAAAAAGGAAAATCATTTTTTAGGGCAAGAAACCCTATTTTTTGATTTTCCTTTAATGACTAATTGAATATTATTATTGCTAGAAGAGATAGTAAAATCAAGATTACCATCCCAATCAGTTTTTAAGTATATATTGTCATAGAAAACATTTTGTTTTCTCATAGCATCACCTCTTTAACAAAAAAGAAGAAGCAAAAAACCAATACTAATTTTAATAGAAATGGATACTGCTTCTTCTATTTAATATTATTAAATGTAGTTTTGAAAGATTATAAACATATAATTTTTCTCAAAAACTTGTTTACTATTCTAGCACTATTTTTTTCAATGTCAATATTTTTTTAGCATTTTTGCCATAAAAAAAATGAACTAATTTAAAATGGGATACTTTCTTCCTCCCAGAATTAATTCATTTTACTACATTTTACCACTTGACACAGAATAATCAAGAAAATTATTGTACAAAAGGATATATTTCAGAAAAACTTTCGTCTATTTTCGTCTATTTTCGTCTAAAATTGAATATCACTTATTTTTTGATATTTCATCATCTATTGCACTATCAATAATTTTTAATAATTCATACTCATTTTTTTCAGATAATATTTTATATAATTCCTTATATTGTGTTTCAACTTTATCAAAATCATTATCTTGATATAACAAAATATTATCCAAAGTCCATATCCCTTGCTCATCTTCTTTAATAGCAATCATACAAGTTCTATATAGATAATCAGCATATACTTTAATACCATCTTTAAATGATTCCTTAATAATAGGAACCTTAATCATATAAACACCATAATCTATATTATTAATTTTTCTACTATAAATATTAATTTTACTATCTTCTTTATCAACTTTGATATTACCAAGTTGTTTTAAATAATCAATTTGTTCCTCTGGCTTTAAATTTCTAATATGGAATGAATTTGTTTCAATATTATCTGTTAACGGCTTAATTTTCAGTGATTTTTGATATAACATTTCAAAAGATATATCTCCCATCATTACCACCTCTTCAACATTACTTATTATTATAACACTACTTTCAAAATTTAAATATTAATATTCTAATTTTTTCCATAACCAGTCATTTAAGTTAACTAATGCTGTATAAACTTTTGGAAGTAATACCATTTCAGCAAGTAATAAAATAAAAGTCAATATAATCATTACATCATATGCAATTCCTGCTCCTGCAACTGATAATTGCATATATGGATCAATACCCATTAAATTGGCTAATTTTATACCTAATTCATGACCTGTAATTATTGTATTAACATTAAGTAATGATGTAAATGTTATTATACATGTTCCCAAAAAACTCATTATAAATATTCTTAATCCCATTTTTCCTCCTTACAAATTACTACTATTATAGTATATCATAAAATATCGTTATTGTGGGGCAATTTGCTAATATTTCCTATTTATTTGAGAAAATTATAAATAGGTGATACTTATGAATTGTGAACATCTTATATTTATGAGAGATAACTTAGATTTAAATCAAAGAGAAATGGCAGAAAAGTTAAATGTTTCTAAATCAACTTATGCTAGATGGGAAACTGGTGAAAAAATAATACCACTAAAACATTTGATCAATTTTTGTAATTTAACTAACAATACATTAGATTATGCTATTGGTCTTACTGATAAAAAAGAAAAATTAAATACTAAAATTAGAATTAATAAAAATAAAATCGGTAATAACATCAGGAAGATTAGAACTGATAACAACTTATCACAATCCGAATTTGCCAAATCAATCAATACTACTCAATCTGTTATTTCTGCTTATGAAACAGGTCATACATTAATTCAAACAGCCTTCTTATATGATATATGTTTAAAATATAAAATGTCCACTTCACTATTTTTTTAAGTTAATATTTAAATATCACTTGATATTTATAAAATAAATTGTTATAATTAAATTGTCAGTTGAGAAGTATTGCAATTGATGTAGTAAACAATTCTAGCAGTATTGGAATTGTTTTTTTATTTGAAAAATATTAAGTACAATTAAAAAGGTATATTTCTATACCTCTAAATTATTAAGACCTAAATAAAATTCATTCGTAAATCGGAATTTATTTAAGTATTCTTTTTTCAATTGAAGATAAGAGTTTTAAATTTCTAATTTCTGATTCGGATTCTTTATTTATTCCTCCACTTACACGATTTAATCTATAATCTTTTTTAAATTCTCTCACCATTCTTTCCTCATATTCGTGTATATTTTGGAACCATTTTAATTCTTTATAAAATATTCTTGTTGTATCTAATGCCCCAAATGAATCAATTGATAGAATTGAAGTATTTACATCTCCATTTAACAATCGACCAAATTCTTTTTTTTTACTCCAATGTTGTAATATTCTTTTCTTTATTCCACCAGTTGATTCTGATATTCCAATATAAACCTGATTATATTTATCTAAAACTAATATATATACTCCAGTTTTATTATTAAGAAAATTTAAATCATCAATTTCTATGAATTTATTCTTTTTAACAAATCTCATAAGGTAGTCATTAAAATTATTATGGTCTAATTTTCTAAAATATTTCATGTTTAAATCAAAATTTGCCATACAATCATTATAATGTTCTTCTACATATTCATCAGTATAGTGTTCAAAATCTTTATAAATTTCATTTGGAATATTACAAAACCATGGTGGACACAATAATGGATATCTTTTATTTTTTCTATAAAATTCATCAACTGTTCTCAAATTTTTTTTATCTTTATAATCCAATTCATTGCTAGGAACACAATAATTATCTCTTGTTAAGTGATTTCTTTCATTCTTCTTTATTTTTACATTAAAATGATTAATATATTCATTTGTTCCTTCATAAACACCATAATCAAATCTTTTCTTACAGCTCATACATTTATATCTTTGCATTCCATTATGATTGCCATCTTTTTGAATATGTTTAGAATTACAATTTATACAATTCATTACGCATTCCCCCAACAAATCTCATAATATAGTTTCAAATTAATATTTATTTGATTATATCATAAAAAAGCAAATCTTATTATTGTTCTGATAGTGTTTCCAAAGTGGGGAGATTTATAAAAATAACCCTTTTAAGTAAATTAAAAAGGTTAAAACCTAAAAAATGCTTTATAATTGAATTGTTCAAAAACAATAGAAAGCGAGGTTTTAACCATATGAAAATTATACCATTAATTAATGAAATTACTAATACTTTTAATGAAACTTTTAAAAATAATTTAACTCCACTTAATTTAGAAAGTAAAATTCGAAATGTTGGTGATACTTTTACATTAAAATTATATGAATCTTTTTTAAACTATTTCGATGAAAATTTTAAAAAATCTAAAGAAAGAAAAAAAGAATTCAATATAAAAGAAACTAGACAAAGAACTTTAATTACCTCTATTGGTTTAATTACTATTAATTCTACAGCTTATATTAATAAAGCCACTAAAGAAAGATATGTACCATTAAGAGATATTCTTCATTTAAAACCTTATCAAAGATTAACCAATGAAGCTGAATATCAATTAACTAAATACGCAATGGAAGA
This sequence comes from Bacilli bacterium, assembly GCA_016297695.1. Lineage (GTDB taxonomy): Bacteria > Bacillota_I > Bacilli_A > RF39 > UBA660 > RUG14121. The sequence continues at coordinate 2,054 of JAEDGC010000029.1, read as the reverse complement.
AAACATGAGTCAAGCTGCTAGTCATGCCTTAAGAAACACCCAAATATCAAGAAGTACTGTTTCTAAAAAGATTAAAGTATTAGATGGTTCTATAGATGAAGTTATTACTAAATCTACTTGTCAACCTGATATTTTATATATTGAAATGGATGAAATTCATGCTAACCTTCAAAAAGGCGGAAATAGAATATGTCCTTGTGCTATTGTTCATGAAGGTTATGAAGAAGATTTTGTAAAAAGAAAGAAACTTAAAAACATTCGCTATTTTGCTTCTTCTAAACTAACTTATGAAGAACTATGGGAAGTAATATTTGATTATGTTGATAAAAAATATGATATTGATAAATTTAAAAAGATATTTGTATCTGGTGATGGTGCTACTGGTATTAAAAATTATACTAATTGTTTTCCTAATGCTAAATTTGTTCTTGATCCTTTTCACTACATTAAAAAACATTTGAAATACATTTTTAAGGATGATATAAATCTTAGAAATATTGCTGATAATTACATTAGAAATGACTTATTAGATGACTTCAAAACTCTCGTTAATTGTCAAATTGAAAAATATCCTGAACAAGAAAAATATATGAAAGAACATATGAATTATATTATTAATAATTTAGATGGCATTAAAAATCAATTAGATGAAGATTATAAAGTTCATTATTCTATGGAAGGCCATGTCAATCAAGCTTTTGCTAGATATATCACTTCTTCTCCTTATGGTTTTTCAGAACAGGGGTTAGAAAATAAATTGAAATTACTTGTTTATCATGCAAATAAGCATGAATTAACTATTGAAGATTATTACAATTTAAAATATGGAAATAACAATTATGAAGAAATAAATATTAAAATTAATAAATTATGTAATATAAAATATGATCAAAGACTCTCTTCAAATCATTCATTAGAATATAAAATAAATGCTAGTTTACCTATACTCGATTCTCCATCAGAAAATAATAGATTGAAACAACTAACATCAATTAGACAAGAAATTTATGTAATATAAAAGGAATAGATATTGACTATCTACTCCTTCTATCTTACAATTAGTTTAAATTATAAATCTTATTTTTTAGGTAAAAAATCTCCACACTTATTCTACACTAACTATTGTTCTGCATAATAAATTGTAATTTTGTATTATTCTATATTAAATAACAAGTTAATTATTGATTTAATACCTCCTTTAAATTTAGAACTTAATTTATATAATTTAATTATACTACCAATAATAATATAAATACTTATCAATGTAATTAAAAAGCCTGTTATTCCATCTATTTCAAATATAAATAATTCTAATATAAATGCTGTTAGTCCTATCAGTAATATTATGCTATATAGGATTATTTGATTTTTTTGTTTCATAATTTGAATCTCCTTTATATATTGTAATTTATCGGTTATTTTCTTTATTATTAATCTGCTTATAAGCATTTCTTTCTATATACGCTTTTTTTCTATTAGTTTCCCATATTCCACAAGTAAAACCCAAAATAATAAATATAAATTGTATTCCATTATCTTTTATAAAACCATAAATTATAAATCCTACAATAATAATCATTTCAATAGTTAGTTCAAAAAAATGTTCTTTATCCCATTTATTACTATAATATTTTATTTTTTCTTTTAATGTAAACGAACTATTTTCTAATGCATCAAATAAATTCTTGTCAGCCTGTTCTTTAAATTTATCTTCCTCAATTTTTTCACCTACAAAAAACTCATTTAAAGTGATTCCTAAAAGATTACATAAATCTTTATATAAAGAAACATCAGGTAAACATTTTCCATTTTCCCATTTACTAACTGATTTGTCAGTAACTCTCAGCTTTTCTGCTAACTCTACTTGTGTCATCTTTTTTTCTTTACGACATTCTGCAATTAATTTTCCAATTTTTTCTTGATTCATAAAATTAACTCCTTTCATAAAATTATTTTATATTATATATCTTTTATTTAACACCTCTTAAAAGTAGAGTTAGATAAATTGTAATTTGTACTAATAATTTTCTTTGTTTATTATACTTAATAAAGAA
>JAEDGC010000095.1 GCA_016297695.1 Bacilli bacterium | reverse complement strand
AACACTAATCTTCTTTTCTAACATTTCACTATGTTTTTTAAGTTTATTTCTCATTTTTTTATGTTCATATTCTGGTCTAAAATATAATTTCATAAATGCTGATACAAACTGACTTGTTTTATAATATTTAAAGAAATTAAAATCTTCTAATGCTCCTAAAAAATCTAATACTATATCTTCACCATTTAAAACAAAATTTCCATCTTCAAATTCATGATTTACTCTAGCTAGTTGTTTGTTTTGAGCTTTCGCAAATAGTTTTATTAAAGAACTTATATTTATATCATTTTTATGACGGATTTCATTAAATCGAATATATTCTTCTTTATTTTCTGCAACAAACATTTCTAAGAAGTCTCCTTTTACCCAGTTAGAACTAACTATATTTGCTCTTTTTACTTGTGATAATCCATATCCCCTTACAACTATGAAAAATATTGGTAACCCTAAATATTTTGCGGCTGAAAAACGATGCTGACCATCTATAATTTCATATTTTTCATTCACAATAATTGGTATTTCTAAGTATTCCTCTTTCATTGAATTAACTAATTTTGAAAAGTTACATTTATTTAAATTTCTATTCCCTTGAACCATATTAAACATATCGTAGTTATAAGTACTCATTACTTGTCCACAAACTTTTATATTATCATTCATCATATTTACCAACCTCTCTCCATTAATCTTTTTTCATTGTTTTTCTTCCAATATTCTCTTTCGCATTGTTTGCAATAGCTTTGAAATCCATTATTATTTCTTCTCTTGCCAAAATTATCAATGCTTAAAATTTTCCCACACTTAGCACATTTTTTTTCTTTAATAGTTATAGTTGAATTGTTATTTATTTTAGTTTTGTTTTTATTTAACTTTTTTTCCAAGTACATTTTATTTCTTTTTCTATCACATGATTTACAATTGGAATATGGTTTATTTCTATTTTTATTTATATAAAATTCATTAATAGGTAATATTTTTTTACATTCAGAACATCTTTTATATCCTTCTGGTAAAGTTTCTTTATATTTTTTTATTCCTAGTTTTGATGCTTTAAGTCTTATTCCATTAATTGGCCTATTTAATGTTTCAGCAATATAATCAGTATCTTCATATGGATAATGTTTTTTTAGAAATTCTATTTCTTCATCAGTCCATTTTTTTAGCATTCACCTTTCCCCCTTTTATTTTTTATCTAATCCATATATTTTCTTTTCTAATTTCTTTAATATTTCTTCTAACTTCATGTTCTTTTCTTTTTCTACTAAACTTATCATTTTCCAGTATTCTATCTGAGATTGTAAATGTTCTATATAACCTTTCATTATCTATTCCCCCTTTTAGCACCTATAAATAAAAACCATATTGGTAATGCTAAAGCTAACCAGATATCTAAACCGATTATAAATTTATTCATTTTAAATCCCCCTTAGAATAAATCTTTAAATTTGTATTGCCATTCCTCGAATGATTGCCAGTCGCTGCTAAATCCAAAGTATTTTACTAAGATACAATAAGTATTAAGTGCTTCTGGAATAACTATCACATTTATACCTCCTTATTCATGAATAAAACTATTACTATTCCTACTAATCCAGCTGATAAGATTTCTAAAAACAAAAGTGATAAGCATTTCATTATATCAATCATCTCTACTCCTCCTTAAACTTGAGCATCAATCCAATTAAGAAAACTCTCAGTTGAAATTCTATAAGTTCCTCCTATCTTTATAACTCTAAACTCTCCAGTTGTTAATGCTTGTCTAACTAAGCTGTAGGCTGTCTTTTCACATATATTTAATAATTCAGCAACATCTTTTACTGTTAATACCTTCTTCATATTCCATTATCCCCCTAATGATATATTGTTTTATTTATGATATGCTTCTTTATGAAGCACTCTGTGGTAAAAAAAATAGCTCGTCCATAGTTATTTCTGGTTCATACTTTTTAAAGAACTCTGTCAACTGATTCATTTCACTTCTAGTGAATTCAGCTTTTACATTTGCTTCTTTATTACAGTAAGTTTGAACTGTCATTCCACAAATCTCAGCTAGTGTTTTTTGTTTTATTTTATATTTGGATCTAAATGCTGCTACATTATTAGGCATTTATAATCACCTCCTTTTTCTTTTGTGCTTCATATTGAAGTTTATATTTATATAATAATCTTCGTATAGAAGCATGTCAAGTATATTTTTAATATTTTTATTAAAAAATTCATATTGAAGCTAAATATTTAATTTATTTTTTAATTATGATATATTTTTAGTAATGGGAGGTGTTGATATGACTAGTTTTGGTGATAGGCTTCAGAATTTAATTAAAAGTAATAATATTACTCAGAAGGAATTAGCTTATAAGCTAAATGTAAAACGTGGATCAGTATCAAATTGGGTAACAAATAGAAGATTTCCAGATGCTGAAACTTTAATAAAAATTGCTGATTATTTCCATGTGACTATAGATTTTCTATTAAGAGGAGATAATGATAGTTTTAAAAAAGATTATGATGAAATAAACAATCTGCATAAAAGGTATTTAGATTTAAATGAAGATAATAAAGAATTAATTGATATTATGATTGATGCAATGTATAAGAAAGAAAAGGACAAATAAATTACTTTATTTGTCTTAATTCATCAATTTTATTAACTATTTTTTTATAGTTTTCTTTGTTTTCTTTTTTTATCTTTACTACTTTTTTAATAAAATCTTCTCTTTTCATTATTCCCCTCCTTAATAGGATTGTAGCAGAAAAAATATCGCTGATAGCGATATTTGCGACTTAATATGACACTTTAAATGCAATTATTAATGACATTTAAGTGGAGGAAATAATGATAAAAGAAGCAAGAAAAAAACAAAGATTAACTCAAAAGGAATTAGCTATAAAATGCAACTTATCTCAAAGTTTTTTAAGTGAATTAGAAAATAAGCACAAGAAAAAAAATATAACAATTAAACAGATAATAAATATTTCAGATAAATTAAAAATAAGTCCTTATGAATTAAGTAATTGGTTTATAGATAAAGAACTAAATAAAGTTGAATTTTAAAAAGAACTAGGAGTGTTTAGAATTGAATAATATAAAAAGTACATTTATTCGCAAAAGGGGTAATAATTACAATGTTATAATAGAATATTATGATTCAGATGGTAAAGCAAAACAGAAAAGTATCGCTAAATACAATACTAAAAAAGAAGCAGACAAGCATCTTATAGACTTAAAGAGTTCTATTAATAACAATAAATTTATAATAAGCAAAGATATAACTGTTGTTGATAGATGCTATAAATATATAGAAGATAATAAAAAGGATTGGTCATATAATACTTTAGATACTAGAATGTATACTTTAAAATTAAATATAGAACCCTTTTTCAAAGATACAAAACTAAGTGAATTAACAATATATAAGGTGCAGATGTTTATAAATAATTTGTATGATAATTTTAAAGCTAATACAGCTAAAAATAAATACAGTTTTCTAAAAATAGTATTGCAAGAATGTTATAGAATGAAAGAGATAAATGAGAATATATGTGACTTCATAAAAATTCCAAAGAAAAAAACAAAATCAGTAGCAGGTGTATATACAAAAGAAGAATTAATACAAATATTTTCTAAACTTGAAAATGAAATATTTGAAATACCCATACTATTAACAAGCCTATTAGGTCTTAGAAAAAGTGAAGCCTATGGACTTACATGGGACAATATAGACTTTGAAAATAATACTATTAAAATAGACAAAATTTCAATATATGTTAATAAAAAAATAATGTTTAAAGATCCTAAAACAGAAAATAGTAAAAGAGTATTAGCTGCACCTATTGAGCTAATGAATAAATTAAAAAAAGAAAAGATAAAACAAAATCAATTAAAACTGCAAAATATGTTAAACAATGATCTTAATTTGGTTTGCTTAAATAAAAGGCAAGAACCTTATAAGAAAACTGACTTAAATAGATATTTTTCGAAATTTTGTAAAGAAAATAATTTCAAAGAATTAAGAATACATGATTTAAGACATACAGCTGGAACATTATTATTACAAGCTGGAGTAGATTTAAAAATAATATCAAGTAGATTAGGTCATTCTAATATAAATGTTACAAGCGATATATATTTACATTCTACTAAAGAGATTGATAAAACTGCATGTGATAAAATGAGCGAATTATTGTTTAATTCAAACTGACAATTTGTCAGTCAATACAGATGAATACATTCTATTACATTCTATTTGATACCAATAAAATTAAGATATATACTTATATGTATAATTATATTACAATAGGAAACACTTTTTTATAATATGTTCTTTTTTAGTATTAATATAGATATTGCAACACTTTTAAAGATTATATTAATATAAATAGTCAGCGAATTGTCAGCATTAAATATTTAATTCAAGTTATCCACAATTTTTATAATAATTATCAACACCTATACATTAACAAAATGGTTACAATATTAAAGGACATGCAATTTTTTACTACTGTTTTGCATATATTTCATTGAAGGTAATTTCAATTACCAAGATGAAATAATTTAGGCATATTATGTGTATAT
>JAEDGC010000094.1 GCA_016297695.1 Bacilli bacterium | reverse complement strand
AGAAATGTAATAACAGGACCAACAGGCTTATCATAATATTTCATTAATTCAACCTCCTAAATAATCTGAATAAAATTTTAAATGGCAAATAAATACCAAATAAAGTAATTATAAAAAACATAATAAGAATATCAGGAAAATCATTTCTATAGTAATAATCAGAAGTTAATTCAGATTTAGCAAGACAAACAGGCAAAGTTGAATAAGAACCAAAAGATTGAATTCCGTCTTGATATAAATAATTAGATGTAAAATAATAATCTCTATATTCAATATCTAAATTATTTTTTGGTATCTCTTTATAAGCTCTAATTGTACTATCAGAACGAACTACAAAACATTTATAATTAGTTAAATCAGGAACATATATCTTACTCATATTATCTACCCTTTCCAAATAACAAACTACCCATAAAATCAAAAATTAAATAAACACCAAATAAAACTGGGATACATTTAATAAGTTGAACTAACATTGTTTCACAAATTTCAAACATTTTTATCACTCCTTTTTAATAAATACGAAATACTATAACCAACACACATTCCGCCTAAAATATAACCAAAACCAAAATATAAAATACTTTTCATTATTTCCTCCTAAATAAAATAGAGTTGGCTCCAACCTACCAACCCTTTTATATAACCACACTATATAACCCAAATAATTAAAATTTAACTTTTGCTTTTCCAGCACCCTTAACAAGTTTTCTTAAGAAGTAAACTCCTAGAGCAACTGGAACTATCATAACGATGAATGGTACTAAATCAGCAACTACACCAAACATTGTAGAAGCGCTCAAACCAGTACTAGCATTTGTTAAAGCACTAATAACAGAACTCATTCCATTGGTTGCAGCTTCGCCTTCCATAAATAGCATACAACCTTTCCCCCTTTCTCCTTTAAATTATTTATCTAAAAATAGATATTCTATTTACCAAAAGGCAAACTTGACTTTGAATTAGAAATTTTTAATAATTCTAATTCAGCAGCTGTTAAAAATACTAATTTTTCAATTTTATCAGTAATCTTAACAACTAATACTTGATAATCATTTCCGGCTTTAGATTTACGTGTTTCTAATGTAGCCTCGAATTTTTGACTATTCATTTCTTACACTCTCCTCTCTTATAATAATATTATAATATATATAAAATAATGTCAAGCATTTTTTGAAATTTTATGTCTTTTACTTCTAATATAAGTATTAAATAATATTGTGTGAGATTTAGCAACATTTAACATATTTACTAAATCATTGACTCTTAAATAATATAATAAATCAGAATATTCAAGAACATCATTATCATCAATAAAAGCTAAAATTTCAGTAGTTAATTTATCAATTTCAGTAGAAGTTAAAGCGTCAGCACTTTTAGAATCAAAACCATTTAGAAGTATTCTATCTCTATCATCATATTGGAATTTATCAGGATTATCTAGATGTAGATGATATCGATACATTCCTCTAAGACTTTCTAATTTTATAGGAATAGTCATATTTAAACTGTCACATAATTCTTTAACATGATTGTAAGTAGTAGGACCGTCATAATTAAATATAAAGTGATAGTGAGCTTTTTTGACTTCACCTGTAGGGTCAATATCTTTATCGTGTAAAGGACTTACAGCAATCTGTAAACCTGTTTCAATTAACTTATCTTTCCAATCTGTAGGTAGACTTTCAGGATAACCTACACTAGCCCATAATCTTCCTTTTTTCATAAAATCTCCTTTTCATTTTGGCACAATTCACAATGCACTTATAGGGGGGTGTCGTAGTACCCCCCTTTTAAGAGGTGAATTGATGTATACTGTTAAAATGTTCCACGTGGAACATTTGAATATATGTCCGCTGCGGGTTAAAACCCTACCGAACATATATTGTAAAAAAATTATATAGTACTAATTTATAGTGTATTTATTGGCTCGAAAGTATCGTACATATTTGCAATCTCTTTATTTCTCTTATAAACAACATATTTTATCGGAGGACAATTATATTCGCCCTCATCTTTGTCAAAGACCATATTCTCGGCATCACCAACACAAGAAGTATATATTCCGAATTTATTTAACAATCTTGTAGGTTTAGTACTTATCATAAATTTAGCCGGTCTCCTTAACCACATAGGTAATTCTCTCCACTCTTGAGTAATAAGTATTAAAATTCTTCTCATCTTTCTACATTGATTCATAAAAGCATAGAATTGCTTATCAGTTTTACTGTTCTTGTCCCACTTACGTGATACTTCATCTACAATGAATATACAGTGTTCATCAGTATTAAAGTAAACTTCTTCTATATTAGTAAAATAAATAATATTAGCTTTAGGAATTTTTAAAGAGTGAATATTAGTATAAATTTTAGCTAAAGAAGTATCAAAATGAACTTGTTGTAAAGCTAAATATATAGAATAGTAAGTTTTTCCAGAGCCTTGTCTACCAGTAACAAAATAAACACCAAATCTATCATCTAATTTAGGTAAACCTTTCTTAAAAAAAGTTTTATATCTAATATCATAAGTACGTAATTTAATAAATAAAAATATAATAATAAAAATAATAGTTAAAAATATTAACATAAAAAGTCCTTTCCGTATGGCGCGCTATATAAAACGCGCGCTCATACTACCAAAATTTAATCTTTTGTAATACTAACCAAACTTTAGTTATTGCGTGAGCATTAGCCCATATAGTATGCTTACAAATTTCAATTGTAATTATAAATAATAGAACTGGCAATATACCAGGTGGTAATAAACCAAGAGCCCAACCAATTCCAGTAAATAACTCAGATATACCATTAGTAACTTGATTAATCTGATTAGTTAAATCAGGTAAAGTATTAGTAATAATTAAATTAATAGGTATTAAAACAATCTGAATTATAGAAGCAACTAAATTGAGTAAAAAATTAATTAAAGCTGAAAACATTAAACACCACCCCAATCAGATAAGTATTGCGCTTGTAAGTCAGTTAATTTATCAAAATAATTATATAGGTTAACTAAATAACGGAATAAAATCATAACACTAGAAATTAAACCAACCCAAGTCCAGAAAGAATTTAAACCAGTTATTTGATTAAAAATAGTATTTAAACAAGGAATTTCAACAGACTTGTTGACATAAGGCAAATTGACATTCAATGGAGAACAAGTTTTATTCAAAGAAGTATTTATATTTTGTAGCATAGTTAGTGGCAAAGTAATTAAGCTATCAACTGGACCAGCTGGAAGCCAACCGGCAACATTACCAGCACCGCTAACATCAGCATCATCATTATTAGTTAGCCAAGAAAATAATTCTTTAATCTTTCCAAAAATACCTTTGCTAGTTTCATTCTGTTCATCTAATTTATTTTTACAAATTTCTTGTCCATAAGGTTCATATGAAAAATTAACATTTTCTTTTGAAACTAACATAGGAAAAATAGTATTATTATAGGTAAAAGAACTAACGCCTATATATAAATAAATATATACATTAGTTTTTTCTAATAATGTAAATTCAAATTGATTGTTTTTACTAGTGCAACCACCAATGTCTTTATGCGTATCATTGTTATAGATAGTTAAAAAAGAAACAGGTGGCATATTATTAAAAGATCTTAACACATAAGTTCCAGCATCTAATACAAAATTATTAGTTAATGATAAAGAAGTCCAACCATTTATTTGAGTTCCAGTAATTGTTATTGACTTATCATCATTTTTTTTAAAAGTAATTCCATTAGATGTTGTTGTAGCAGCAATATTATTTAATAAATTAACACTATCTCTACAAGTTTGAAAATTCTTTTTATTATCTTCAATTAATTTATCAGTATTAGCATTGTCATTTTGAATTAAAGCATCATTATTAGCATTTTGATTATTTATAATAGCATCTCTATTAGCATTTGAATTACTTGTTATAGTATTAGTGCTATTAGTAATTGAATTATTTAGTACATTAGTTTGATTATTTAATGAATTATTAATAGTAGATTGAGATACACCACTAGAACCTAAATCATCAATAACAACATTATAAATTCTAAATTCTTGATTATTACCAGTGTAAGTAGTAGAAAAAGGAAATACTATATAAGTTGCATTAATACTAGGAGTAAAAGCAAATTGAATAGTCATATTTTTAGGTATAACATTACTATAATTTTCTGTTACATTAGAATTATTTTCATAACTAGATTTAGCATTACCTAAAGAAGTACCAACACCAATTCTATTATAAGTTGATAAAGCTAAATTACCACCATAAGGACCCTCTATTCTAACACTTAATGAATAGGTATGATTTGCTAATAAAGGAATTGGAGAAGAAATACCCCAAGCAGCACCGGAAGTATTAGCAGTCATTGTAGGAATAGTACCAGTATAATACATATTAGACATAGAAGTAGTAACAGAAGATAGACTAGGACCGTAATTATCATACAATTGAGCAGTAAAGCTTAAAGCATCATAACTAGCAGCAAATACATTGCTAATACCTACAATACAAATGATAATAAAACAAAGTAACCAAAATAGAAATGTAATAACAGGACCAACAGGCTTATCATAATATTTCATTAATTCAACCT
>JAEDGC010000093.1 GCA_016297695.1 Bacilli bacterium | reverse complement strand
CTTGCTTTTTGTTCTTCTTTGCTTTTCCAATCTTCTATTGTTCCGTTTCCGTCACTTAATATTTCTCCTGTTATACTTCTTGCCATATAATCACCCCACTGTTATTAAAATTATGCTATCATTGTTGATTGCGTTCGGAAATTCATAGCAATCAATCAAATCATAGTTTGTAAAAGTCATTTCATTATCAACTAGGTATGCGTTTCGATTCTTTGCATTTCTTGATACTAACTGTACTGAATTATAAATTTTTTCTTTATTATTATACAGATAGTCAAATGTGGCCATCATTTCACACATTCCACCATCTAAAACTTTATATGGTTCTAAAAAATAAAAATTACCATCAATACTACAATAATTATATTGTTTAAAAGTATCTATATTACCATCAATAATAAATATATATTTATCTTCATCGGTACCTGTATTAAATAAATCAACAGTTGTCAATGTATTATGATTAAGATTGATATAATTAGTTTTATCCACTCTATTATATTCACATGAATAATTACCTAATATAACAGTAGCCATAATTTATACCCCCTTATAACCAATAACCACATCCAAAAAAGTCTAACCATTCATTAAGAAATAAATCATATAATTTTAACTTTTTTGAAAAATCAATATGTTCTTTACCCAAAGTTGCATTCGTAGTAGTACCAATATTACCGTTTCTATTTACTGTAATAGTATCTGTATATTGCTTATGAATATCTGTATCTTTATAAGCTAATGTTTCTGTAGTATCTTCACTACCACCTTTATTAGTTGTAAAAGTATCTACATGAGAATTCGTATTGCTAATAACTTTTTCTCTATCTTTAAAATCTGTGGTATTATTTGGTACTGTAGAAGAAGTATCTGTTTGTGTTGTTGTACCATAATTGTTTTCATTACTCTTTTCACCATATATTGTTTTACTACTTCTTTTTGATTTATCATAATCAATAACTTTTTCACCATATTTATTCGTCGTAGTAGTGTTTTCAGTTACATTATCATAAGGATTTAGCTCTGGTTTAAATAAATCATAATACCTGTACATAGTTTCATTAACATATTGTAAAAATGTTTGATAATCTGTATTGTAATTATCAATATCAATATTAACTACAAGATCACCATATTTTTTTACGGCTATTATGGTACAATTATTTTCATTAAAAAGATATGTGTACCATTTAGGTGTTTCTACTACTACAGTATCATTTACAATATGTTTTAATTGTAAATTACTATAATAAGGATATAAATTAATTATTGGTGCTATCTGGTTCAATGTTTTTATCATTATTATCAACTCCATTCTCTTTAATTACTTCTTGTGTATCTAAAGTATCAAGTGCTCTTTGTAATATTTTTGATGGTTTTACACTCCAATTATATCCAAATTTAGCATTGATTTTATTAAAACATTCATTCATAGTAGAAAGCATTATTGTAGGATATATTAACGATGGTAATTGTCTATCATCAACTTCATTCGTTGTGAGCTGTGCTTGTTTGTCTTTTTGTGACATAGAAAAACCCATAAGTCCATATAATCTTCTACATAATTCACTATGATAACTTGATAAATATTGCATACTTTGAAAAAGTGTTACATCATTTAATTCAATTTTTTTATTTTGTCCTGTTGTAGGTTCTCTAAAAATATCATTATCTTTAATAATAGTTTTATAAGTACCATCGTCTAAATCTTCAAACACTTTATCAATAGCCATTTTTTCTTTTTCAGTATCTGCTACAATAACAGATTTACTACGTGTTGCTTTAACTAATACTTCTTGTGATATATCAACTTGTGAAAGCAAATTACTAAATCTACTAATTGTAATAATTGGTTCAGCAGATGGTGTTAGTTTAAATAATTCAATATTACCATCAATTGTTTTATTATCAAGAGTAAGTATACTATTTGGCAAATTCATACCATTTTTTGTAAAATTACCACCCCAAATTATACTACCATAAGTATTATCTTTTGATACACCAATTACACCTTCACTTATTGTTAATGCTATGAAAGGGTAAATATCAATACTTTCATCAATTTCAAAATCAAATAAACCTAAAAAAGTATTGATACATATATCTACATATTCATAATATCTTTCATTGTTTTGTACTTTTGTTTTCCATTTATCAAATCTCGGTAAATAAATATTATATATATTTTCCATATTTTCAACTCCTTTTTATAAAAATTTAAGCCATAAGCCATCTATATTTGATAGCTTATGGCTTTATAAGAAATTATTAGCTTAATTCTAAGACAATTGAAGATAGTCTTGTATCAACAAAATTACGGATACTCATATGATGGAAATAGTTTGTAAAATCTTCAGACCCAACATATTCTTTTGTTACCTTATTTTGGATAATTTCCATACCGGCACCATCAATATCAAAAATTACACCTACTACATTGTTATAAGTAGTATCACTTGGTTCACCATCAATTACAATCGTTGCTACATCTTCATAAGTTTTAAATATATCTTTTCCAGTTGTTTGCCATCCATTTATTGTTTCATATGCCACCGGCATATCCTTTTCATGATAATCAATTGGGTCAGTGATATATTCAATATCAGAAGTAAATTTGTTCAATAACACACACTCAATTTTTTCTCTAGGTGTCCATGTAACAACACTACCATCATTATAGATGTAGTTTGGTTCTGATGTATAACCTCTTAATTCATTAATAGTAGCTTTTACAAAAGCATTAAACTTAGCGTGTAAATTTCTATCCTTTACGATAATATCAAATGTTAATGGTTCGCCTCCGGTATTATAAATATTATTAAATTCCGTTACGAGCTTAACAACTCTTGGTGTAGTAGCCTTTTCGCAATTATCAATAATTGCTACTAATAATCTTTTTGATAATGCGTTCATTTTTGAAGTAATAGAGCTTTCTACATTTGTAGCAATAAGTGAAAACAACATTGTTAATTGTTCAGCACTTTCAAATGCTTCAATCCATTCATTTTCTGATAATGAATAAGGAATTTTAAAGTTTATAGTATCAGTATAAATTGTACTATCTAAATCAGCACCATAATATTTACCATCATGCCAGTCTTTACCATTTGACCATGATAGATTATTCATATGGCTTTCAGTGGCCTCAATAAGTCCCGCTGACATAATACGCTGTAATGCAACTCTAAAATCACTCCTTGATTTTGATAACCCAAAAAACTTCTTTTCTAATTTACGTATAACATAATCATTAGAAATCTGTGCTACAAGGTTCTGTTTGAAATTAAGCAAATTCTCTTTCGTTACATTTGTTAATGATTTACCAAATTCAACAATATTACTCAAATCTTCGGCAATCTGTTGTGTCCATCCACTCCCTACAATTTCATTTTTCATGATAACTGTATTAAGTGTTGTAGCAATCTGTTTGTTTGTCATATTTAATCACTCCTTTTTAATTATTTTGTGGGAAACATAAGTCTATAAGTTTCTAATTTGAATACAAGGGAAACAAAAACAAGTACTCAAATTTATTGTATTATAATATTTTTTACTTTAAATTGTCAAGGCTTAACAATATAAGTATTAATATTATACTTATTTTTTAATTCATTTGAGTATCTTTCAGCACGTTCTAATGTTGTAAATGCACCTACTTGTACTTTAAATAAATTATTTGAATTAACAACATTTGTTTCTTTTACTTGACCAAATGCTGAAGCAATTGCATAAGCAATTTCATCAACATTATCAAATATCCAATCACCATAAGTATCATGAAATTCTACTTCGAGATAAATACATTTCGCATTGGTATATTTAACTTCATAAAAGTGTAAGCCATTTTTAATGCCACGATCTGGATTAGGTGTTAAAATTGCTACATTTTGGTATACTTTATTTACTATTGTATCATTTACATTTTTAGGTGCTATATATACTTCTGTACCTTTTCCACCACCGGCATTTGTGTGAATACATAAATGATAATTAGCTTTAAAATCATTACTAGCTTTAACTTTGCTTACCATTGTATCATGTTTACCACCTAATTTACATTCAATACCATTTATTGAAGATAAATAATCTTGTGTTTTTTGTGCAATCAAATAACATACGTCACATTCAGACATTTGGGCTTTCGTATTATACATATTATCTGTCTGATTGCTTGCTGATAAATATATTTTCATATAATTTTCACTCCTTTAATATAGTTAATTACTAGCAATAATATCATGTGCTACTAAATCTAAAATAAAATGTGCTTTACCATCTTCAGATTTATATTTACTTGATGAGTAATGTGCTTTTACTTCAAGTGTATCACCTTTTTCAATGTCAGATACATTTTCAAAACCAGTCTTTTCTACATTATCAAAAACCTTTATTACCGGATAGGCCGTAAACTCATTACCATTACAAGTATATGTAGTCTTAATTCCAATATTTGTTACTTTACCATAATTATTAGCAAATGTTACTTCACCACAAATATTAATATTGTTGTTACTAAAATCTGATGTATTACTATTATTTTTCTTCATAATCTTAACTCCTTTTTTTTTTTTTTTTTTTTTTTTTTTTTTTTTTTTTTTTTTTGTTTTTTTTTT
>JAEDGC010000092.1 GCA_016297695.1 Bacilli bacterium | reverse complement strand
TTAGCTCAGCTGGTAGAGCAACTGACTCTTAATCAGTGGGTCTAGGGTTCGAATCCCTAAGGGGACACCATATTATTTTTATTTTATTAAAAAAATTGTTGCAAATTATAACAAAATACGATAAAATGAAATAGGTTCCAATTAAATGGGCTTGTAGCTCAGCTGGTTAGAGCGCACGCCTGATAAGCGTGAGGTCGGAGGTTCAAGTCCCCCCAGGCCCACCATTTAATTTGGCCAGTTGGTGAAGTGGCTTAACACACCGCCCTTTCACGGCGGCATTCACGGGTTCGAATCCCGTACTGGTCACCAATAAAAAAATAAACACATATTTGTGTTTTTTTATTTTGTTTAAAACATAGAATTATATAAATGAACAAAGATATTAATAGTATGATAAAAGAAATTCGTGTTGAAGATTTTATATGGGTTATAAATTTTTTTATAATTTTATTTGCTTTAATGTCTAACGATTATCAAGAAAATTATATAAAAACCAAAAGCAAAAAATCTTATGATATTTTTCATACAATAAATTTAGAAATTTTTATTGTCGTTTTTCTAATAAACGTTTATTTTCTCAATTTAAGATATAAAAGTTTAAAATCCATAAAACCTAATTCTTCTAAACAACAAATATTAAATGCTAATCTAAACTATTTAGCAGCTATTATAATTGCTATTGGAACATTAATATACGTTTATACGGAATTTTTTGGAGCTAATATTGAAGAAGAAATACCTTTCTAGTTAATACTACGATATATAGTATTTTTTTCAAGAGTTCTTCCCTTTAAATTTGCAAGTTCTGAGACACTAACTACTTGATATCCTTCAGAATATAGTATTGGTAATAATTGTCTAACAGCTTCAACTGTTGTTTCATACGAATCGTGCATTAAAATAATATCTCCATCATCAACTTCATTTAAGACAACTTCTTTAATGTGTTCAACATCTCTATAACGCCAATCTTCAGTATCAATATTCCATGTAATAAAAATAGTATCCAATGATTTTTTTACTTTAGAATTTATAGATCCATAAGGAGGACGCATTAATTTTAAAGTATCTTGTGTCAATTCATAATAGATTTGGGCAGTTAATTCTTCCTGCTCTATAATTTTATTTATTTTTGTTGTTTTCATATTACAGTGATTATATGAGTGGGAACCTATTTCATTTCCACTATTATGTACTGTAGTTACAACAGTACTATAATAATTCATTTTATTTCCTACCATAAAAAATGTTGCATGAGCCTTATTTTCAGCTAAAATATCTAATATTTCTAAAGTTTTATTGCCATTAGGGCCATCATCAAAAGTCAAGGATATACTTTTTTTATTTGGATCATAATTGTAACCATTTTCATTTTGATATTCATTATCTAGTTTACAAGTAATTTCTAAATAATCTTTAATCTCATTATAGTTTACTGTTAAGTATAATTGTTCTTCTAAACTAACATTTACATCAGTATAATAAATAATCATTTTATTTTCTTTTATATCATAATTTTTAGTACATCCCTCATTTATAGCATCAACAATGAATTTAGGATATTTCAAATTTAATAAATAATTAACTTTTTCATCAAATTCTGTTCTTTTATTTTCTTTAACAATAGAATAAATATCTGTTATTTTATCATCTTTTTCATTAATGAAATAACTCTTATAATTATTATTATCGTTATATAAAAGATAAGAAATATCATTAAAGCTTTCTTTTGCTAGTAAAGTATTTTTTTCATTTTCTTTTTCTATATTTTCTTTTAGTACTGAAACTTTTACCTTGTCTTTAGTAAAACTTTTCTTAGTTTCACATGGTAAATATAAATTTAAAATTGAAAATACAACCACTATTGAAATTGGAATTAAATATTCTTTTGTAAATAATTTTTTCATATTATCACTTCTTTTTATTATTATACCAAAAAATGACATATTTAAATGTCATTTTTAAATTTTTTTTAAAAATTGAGTCAATTTATTATATATATTTTCTCATTTGTATTTTAAATTCATCAAATCCTAAATACTTATAAAGATTCTTAGCAACTACATTATCCCACATTACATTAATATCTATAAATTCTATATCTATCTTTGACAAGATATTTAAAGCTTCTAAAATTAAACTTTTAGCAATTTTTTGATTACGATATTCTTCTAATACATATAATCCATCAATTAAGTATCCTAATTTGTTATCATTTTCAATTGGTTTTAAATATATATACCCTACTATAGTATTGTCTTTAAAATATGCTAAAACATAATGATTTTCTCTTTGAATAATATTTTTAAAATAATCTTTAACTATAAAATTTTCATCAATATTTTTATCATATTTTCTTTCATCAAGAATTAATTTAGTTAATAAGTCATCACACTGTTTTGCATCTAAATTTGTAACTACTCTTTTTATCATATAATCATTCCCTATTTTTTTAAATTTAATTCTTGCTGTTCGCGATTTTTTTCAATTTTGTTATTAATTGAATTAACATCATTAATAGTTAACAATAACCCTAATCTAGGTATTACATCAGCAATATTTGGTACAGCTTCTTTTAAAGATTGAATATTTACTATATATGGTAAATTGAAGTAATGAGAATCTGTATCAGCAACAAACCCAGTAAATACTTCTCTATATTTTGTTTTACTATCTTCTTCAATTATTTCAAAAATATATCTTTGTTCCGTTGTCACTGCCATTGGTCCAAAATCATTACATTCCTTTGAAATATATTCTAGATTAGCAACTACTAAGTCCATGCTGTTATAATATTCTTTCATTTTATAAGTTTCTAATTCTTTAGTTTTTTTGCTTTCTAATATGTTTTTTGTGAATTTTCGCATCTATAATAAACCTCCTAAACTATAAAATATAGTATCATATTTTTTAATAAAATACTATCATTTAGCTATTCAATAAATATGATTTTCCTTAAGAAATAACATTTATTATAGATTCTTTATTTTTGCGTAAATATCATACCATGAATAACATCTAATAATATTTTTACCATTACACTTTTCATTATAACCAGCATTAAAACATATAACTGGTATTTTATTAGAAATTTTTTCAATATTCTCTACTTTATCTTCAATCATTACATCTATATTATTTTTTATACAAATTTCTAATTTATCTTCAGAAGAGAAAATAATATTATCATACAAAATATTATTTTTTTCTAACCATTTTTTTACGATTTCTTTATTTTTTTCATAAAGCATAGCATATTCAGAGTTTGATAAAAAGCAACCTCTTGCTGTTATTATAAAAATTTGGTGACCTTCTTTTTTTAATTTTTCTATTACTTAAGGAGCAAATTTTCTTACATTTACATTAAGAGAATAATCTAGAAAATACTCTTTCCAAAATTCATCATCACATTCTCTACTGACTTTAAATATATCACAAGTTTCATATTCTGTATAATTTATAATTTCTTTTTTATAACGTTCATAATAAAATTTACTAGCATAATCTAATTGCCATTGTTCAATATCAGTTAATAATCCATCAATATCTACACCTATCTTCATAAGTTACCTCCATCATATATTTGTTATTCCAATATGAAAATATTATTTATTATTATATCAAAATTTAGAGTATTTTAAAACTCGAACCATTATCTAATTCGAGTTAGGCATCAATCTAGTGATAATAAGTTCTAACAACTTCTAGACTAAAAGATGATAGTAAGTAATAAACTTACTATCTAATTACATTATACACATTAACAAATCAACACAAAAATATTTTCATTTCAACAATTATCTAAAATTTTCTTTAATTTAATTTTCATACATTATTTCAATCAATGAAGTATCCTCACCTAGTTTTTCAACATAATTTTTACCTAATTTACTTTTTAATTTTTCAAATCTCTTAATAAACTGATCTAATGGCAATAAAAACAAATCTAAAGAATTTATAAATATATCTTTCGCATAATAAACGTTGTTTTCTTCTAAATATTTAAATATCTTATATGCATTTTCAATATCTAATTTACTTATGGTCTCATTATCGAAGTTTTCTTGTAATATACTTATATCTAAATAATCTAACTCCATTATTTTGTAAACCTCCCCATATTGTTTCCTTCAAATGTATACTTTTCAAGTATCTCTTTCATATCTATTCCATATTTTGTTTTTAATACACAAGGACTTTTCCCAAAAATCGGATTAAGTTTACCACCTAATATTAATGGTAAATCATTTTCTTTTAAATAACTTATTAATGCAAAGTTTTGACTAGGCGAAAGAAATAAAAATGACGTATTAAGGTATCTATCTATTTGATATTGTTCAGCCATATTAAATAAAATAGGCAACTTATTAATCATTTGCTTTGATTTTGCCACAATAGAAGAAGTCAATAAATGTTTAAATCTAATATCATCCCAATATGGCATATTTAATAAATTAGAAATATCTTCTAATTTAGCATGCGCTAAAGTCTGTGACGTAAATAACTCAGGATGTTCTTGAAACTCTTTACTTTGAATGATTTTTTGAATATCTTCTAATTTAGCATGTGCTAAAGTCTCTGACGTAAATAACTCAGGATGTTCTTGAAACTCTTTACTTTGAATGATTTTTTGA
>JAEDGC010000028.1 GCA_016297695.1 Bacilli bacterium | reverse complement strand
TCATTTGATATTTATATTCTAAACTTTTCTCATCCCAATATTCCATATTTCCAAGTTCAATAACTATTTCACAAGCAAGATCATGTTTTGTATCATTTGCTATCTTATTAAAGTAATTATCTATTTTTCTATCATCTCTAGTTTGTTTATTGTTGTATTCAAGTCTTGCATCTTCAAATAAATCTAAATATAAATCTTTAACATCTTTTACAATATCATTAGAACCTTTTATTGTTTTTATTAGATCTTGATTATTATCGTATTGTCTTAAATTATGATGATTAACTTTTCCTAATTTCTTAACATTTTGAATAGCATTATTATTCTTTGATGTAGTACCTGATGGAGTATTCTTTGCTTCTTGTCTTGCTTTAATTGATTTGTTTTTATCATTACCTAAATGTAGTGAATAAGATAATTCCATATTTTTTACACCCCCTAAATTATGAATATTGAAAATGGCACGAAAGTGGCTTTGTCATTATTCATAACTTCCTATATATCTTGTCAGAGACAAGATATGGAAGCTAAGGTTTACCACCTTAGAAACCGTTTATACTTTATTTCGTAATAATGCTTGAGGCATTAAAACTACATAAAGTATTGATAAAATAGAAAGCACTGCTTTTTATTTTATCTATGTAAATTATTCAAATAACCAAGATTATTTTCATAATTTATTTAAGCAAACTTTTCCCACTTTCATTGAAACAAGTTTAAACAAAACGTGTTCGTTTGTTATTACTTTTTTTAGAAAAAAGTAAGCAAAAAATTTTCATATGATAGATAACATCAAAACGAAAAAGTATTTTGTTTTGATATTTTTCCATTATTATTTTTATCTTTATTAGTCAAGAATTTCACAAGCAACTATCGTTGTTCTTGACTAACATTATCATCACTTAATATAAAATCCTCTTCGGTAACATTATCAGGTATTGTTTCAAATACATCTCTAATATTTACTTTTATATCGTTTGGATTATTTTTAGTTGCTAACATTCCCATTGATAACCAGTTCTTATCTCCGTTGTTATTATTTTGTAAAGGGAATACTCTAATAGGAACTTCATTTCTTTGAAGTGGTCCTATATCTAATTTTTCAGTTTCTTTATAATAAATTCCTTTATATAAATTAACTTCATAATATTCATTTAATCTATACAAATGTTGCATTACATCTTTAATAGGTAAGTATTCACTATATCTTATATTAGTATCGACACAAACACCATTTATATCGTATGTAAGAGGTCTTTTTCTATCAATATAACCTTTCTTATATAACTCTTCAAAATCGCTATAAAAAGTGCTTCTAAAGTTAATTTGTTTAACTTCATATTTATTATTTTTTAGTTCTAGCTCTATATCATCAATATATCTCATAACTATATCAGCTCTAATATCTCGATCTAGTAAATCCCAGTTATCATTAAAAGCATAATAAGATATGGGTAGTTTAACTTTATTGATAAAGTCCATATCTCTTTTAAGTAGTATATCTTCAGTAGTAAAACTTAATTGTTCTGCTTGAGAGTTTTCAAGTAATTTAGAACTAATCATTTCAATTTGACTTTCTATTAGTTTAGATTCTTGTTTAAATTCTTCTTCAGTAAATAATTCATCAATATATGCCTTTCTAATTCTATCTCTTTTATTATTTAAAGATTTTAATTCTTTCTCTAATTGTTCTTTTGGATTATCTATTTTAGATTTTAAAACTGGTAAGAAGAACTCATTAACAACATTATCGTATTCTAATATATCAGCAAGTAAAACTTTTATTTTATCCTCAATTTTATCCTCGTGAATATTGTTTTTACAATTTTCACATCTATAATAGAAATACCATTTATCAGATTTTATTTTATGTGAAGCACCACCAGCAAGTATTCTTCCACATTTAGGACATCTTAATTTTTGTAGGAAGATATAAGTTTGAGTTCTCTTATAGTTTTTTTGATTTTTCTTCTTTTGAACTTGGCAATTTTCCCACATTTCTTTACTTATTATTGGTTCAACAACATCTTTATAGTATGTAGGATGTTTAGTTCTTTTTCCGTGAACATAATCTCCTTTATAAACCTCATTTGCAATTATTCTTAATATTCCTGTATCTTTCCAATTAGTTCTTCCTAAAACTTTTTCTTCATTAAATATAGTAGCAATATTATAATAACTTTTACCCTCAAAATATAAATCATATATTCTTAATACAATATCTTTTGTAAGTGGATCAGGAACCAACTTTTTATTTTCATGTTTATAACCGAGTGGAGCTCTTGCTGGAATATGTCCATCTTTAATAGCACCAGCTAAACCGAATTTAGTTCTTTCACTAGTTCTTTCAATTTCGTTTTGTGAAACAGTTGTAAGCATTCTAGCAACTAATTTACCACTTGAATTAGTAGTATTGATTTCTTCATTAGCACAATCTAAGTAAGCATCATTTTCTTCTAAAAATCTCATGATACCCTCTAAATCGAATACTGAACGAGTAAGTCTATCTAACTTTAATACAACAATAGTATTACATTTTTTATCTCTTATATCTTGTAGTAGTTCTTCAAATGCAGGTCTTAAATTACCAGTTTTAGCCGATATACCAGCATCTTTATATAACTTATATATTTCATAACCTTTATATTCACACATTGCTCTTAATCGTTTTTCTTGTTCTGGTAAACTAAATCCCTCACGAGCTTGATCTTCGGTACTAACTCTAATATAAATACCAGCAATTTTCTTATCATTATTCATAAATTTCAAATCCTTTTACTAAAAAAGAGGAGACAATAGTATCTAGTAAAGTCTAAATACTACTGACTCCTCAATTAATTCAATATTATAAATTTTTGGTAAATTGTGTTTTATCTTCATAGATGTACCTCCATTTCTAGAGCATACCTCTTTCATTGGTTATTTATAATATCACTTTTTTATGATTTGTCAATTCTCTGGTTAGGGAATAGTAGTATTTAGATAGTTTTTAAATAATCTTCTAGTTCTGATAATTTTATCTTATTAGATAAATTCTCAATAAATATTTCATTAGAATAATTAAAAGCAAGAAATGTAGTATTATTAATAATTATTCTATGTGGTTCAATATAAGTTAAATTAGTCTTATCAATTTTTCTAATACTACCATTTATAATAGTTGGCTTATTATCAGTAAAATCACATATAAACTCAATTTTCTTTCTTAATGATTCTTCTAATGATAGTTCTTCTTTAATAATATTTACCATAGTTCCATCCTTTCTTTATAAAGTAGGATAGTCTTTGTATTCTTCCAAGCTGATAACGTGGGAGTTCGAAACACAAAAAAACTAATCCAATTTGGATTAGTCATTTATCAAAACTCGAAAAGTTCGAGCAGATTTCACTATGGAGCGGGTGATGGGAATCGAACCCACGTTATCAGCTTGGAAGGCTGAAGCTCTACCATTAAACTACACCCGCAAAATTTCTTTTGACATTTAATATTATGCCATAGAAAAAGAAAAAAATCAATCATTTTTTTCTTTTTTTGTCATAATTTTATTAACTTCATGAACCGTTGATAATAAAAAGCTAGAATTTTTAGGTTTTTGAGGTGCATTTTCAAATATTTTATCAAGTATTTTATCTGGAATATCAATCATTTTATCCCTTAATTCCCAACCATCTGCAGAAAGTTTAATAAATACATTTCGTTCATCTTGTAAACATCTTTCACGAGTTATGTAACCATGTTTTTCGAGTTTTTTTAATAATGGAGTTAATGTTCCAGAATCTAAGTATAGTTTTTTTCCTAGTTCTTTAACTGTAACATTATCTTCTTCCCATAAAGCAAGTAAGGTTATATAATGTGTGTAAGTTAAATTGTATGGATCTAAAAGTGATTTATATTTTCTTATAATTTCTTTTGAACAAACATAAAATGCAAAGCATAATTGATTTTCTAATTTTAATTTATCATACTTATTTTCCATTATTACCACCCTTTATATTGTATACAATTATATTTTATAAAAAATAATAAATTAAGTCAATAGGGGTATTCAAAATTTAGAAATAATAGTATTATATTTGTAGTGATGTTTATGAAAAAAGTTGAATTGTTATCACCTGTAGGTAATAAGGATATGCTTTATCAAGCAGTATTTAATGGATGTGATGCAGTATATCTTTCGGGAAATAATTATGGTGCAAGAAAATATGCTGATAATTTTAGTAACCAAGAATTAATAGAAGCTATCAAATTTTGTCATTTATATGGTGTTAAAGTTTATGTAACTGTAAATACTTTAATATATGATGATGAAGTAGATAATTTAGTTAGTTATGTTGAATTTTTACATAGAAATAATGTAGATGCTATAATTATGCAAGATTTAGGTATGATAGATTTAATTCATAAAACATTTCCGAATTTAGAAATTCATGCTTCAACTCAAGCCCATAATCATAATGAATATGGTATAAAGTATTTGCAAGATTTAGGGGTAAAAAGAATAGTTTTAGCAAGAGAAATGTCTTTAAATGAAATTAATTCATTAAATACCTCACTTGAAAAAGAAGTTTTTGTTTATGGTGCCTTGTGCGTTTGTTATTCTGGATGTTGCTTATTTAGTAGTTTAAATGGTGGTAGAAGTGGAAATCGTGGAGAATGTGTTGGATCTTGTCGTCTTCCGTATAAAATTATGAAAAATAATAAAATTGAAGAAGGTTTAGGAGAATATCCTTTAAGTTTAAGAGAATTTAATACAATAAATAAATTAAAAGAAATTCTTGATTCAAACATTGACAGTTTAAAAATTGAGGGAAGAATGAAATCACCTTTTTATGTTGGGTATGTAACAAGATTATATCGTATGTTAATTGATAAATATTATGCTGGCGAAGAAATGAAGTTAAGTGAAAATGATTATAAAAATCTAAAAAAATTATATAATCGTAAATTTACTACGGGGTTTTTATTTAACGATAAAAATATTGCTAATATCAAGACATCTAATCATCAAGGTATAAAGATAGGTAGTGTTATTAAAACAACACCAAAATATATATATATTAAAATTACTGATGATTCACTTTTTCAAGAAGATGCTATTCGTTTTGCAAATGCTAATAAAGGAATGGTTGTTAACAAATTATATGATGAAAAAAAGTTACTTAAATCTAATATAAAAAAGGGAAATATTTGCCTTGTTGATAATAAAGTTGGTCTTAAAGAAAAAGATATCGTATTAAAAACAATTGATAAAAAACTTAATGATGAATTGTCAATTCTTCCCAAAAGAAAAATTAAAATTAAATTTTCTTGCCAATTTTTAAAAGGAAATAAATTTGAAATAACAGTAACTGACAATACGAATATTTTAACTAAAACGGGTAATATTGTTGAAAATGCTATTAAAAGAGAGGTTACTTATGATGATATAAAACGACAATTAGAAAAAGTTGGTAACACACCTTTTGAAGTAGAAAAAACAATTATTAAAAAGGATGATAATATTTTTGTTAATTTAAAAGATATTAATGAAATAAGAAGAAAAATTCTTGATGAACTTATAAATGTTAGAGAAAATACCATTAGTCATCCATTTGTTAAAAATAAATTAAATATTTCAAAAAATAGAGCGAGTGATGATGAATTAAAAATAATAGTATCTGTTTATAATGAAAAACAACTTTTAGTGTGTTTAGCTAATAAAGTAAATACAATTATTACTTCAAATTTTAATTTATATAATAAATATAAAAAAGAAAATGTTTATTTTAGATTACCTAGAGTTAATATGAAATATGATGAATTTAATAATGAAAAATTAGTTGTTAATGAAATTGGTGCTATCAATAAATATAAAAACAATAATATATTAATATGTGATTATCCATTAAATGTTACAAACTCTTATACTAA
The DNA here is from genome assembly GCA_016297695.1 of Bacilli bacterium. Taxonomy (GTDB): domain Bacteria; phylum Bacillota_I; class Bacilli_A; order RF39; family UBA660; genus RUG14121. The sequence continues at coordinate 15,738 of JAEDGC010000028.1, read as the reverse complement.
AAATTTATTATTAAATGACTTAAAAGAGCTAACTTTATCTGTTGAAATTGACTTTAATAGATTAAAAAATATTAAAAATTATGATAAAACTATCTTAACAATTTATACCCATCTAGAACTGATGATAATGAAATATTGTCCAATTAAAAATTATTTTGGTAAATGTATGGGATGTAATAAAAATGATAGCAAGTATTATTTAGTAGATAAAAATAATAATAAATATCCAATAATTTCTAATAATTGTATGACAACAATACTACATTATAAAACCATAAATAGTATAGATAAGATAAAAGAATATGTGAATTTAAAAATAAGAAGATTTAAAATTGATTTATATGATGAAGATGAAAATACTACTGATAAAATCTTAAAAAAAATAAAAATGTTAATTGATGATAATTAACATTTTTTTAATTAAAAGTTTTTTTGAATAAAATTTTATATAATTCTAAATTTATATTTGTAGAAACAGATATATTACTTTTATTAATGAGATTTACATAAGATAAATCTTCTTTGATATCTACTGTACATGGTTTAAATTCCACTATTTTAGGATTTATTAATGAAGCAACAGTAATTGGATCAGGAGTAGCTAATCCTTCAATATTTCTAGTTTTACAAAATTCAATATATTTTTGACTAATAATATATACAAATTTTGATATCTTGTTATTCGAATAATATAAAGAATTAATATAATCAGTTTCAATACAAGATATAATTCCAATATCATGAGTAATAATTTTAATATCCTCAAACTTAGTATTGAAAACTACTTTTGCAGATAAGGGATCAATCTTTACGTTAAATTCTTTATAAGGTTTATCAATTAAAGGATTATAAGTTGAGCCCATTATTACAATATGTTTAAGTTTTTTTTCAATACTAGGATCTTTTTTTATAGCACTTGCTAAATTTGTTAAAGGCCCTAAACATACAAAAGTTAAATCATCTTTATATTTATTAACGGAATCTATTATAAAATCTTCGGCATTTTTTTCTTCAAATTTTCTTAAACTTTTAGGCATAAAAATATTTCCAAGTCCATCCTTACCATGTGCATATTCAGCACTCATAAATTTACAATTATTTTCTTTTGTTCCGTAATACATTGGAATATTACATCCAAGTATATCTTCAATTGTTTTCAAATTATTAGCAGATTTTTCTTTATCGATATTACCCGTAGCTAAAGTAAATCCGATTATATCAAGTTTATTTAAATAACCAAGCATAATTGCAATAGCATCATCAATTCCTGGATCTGTATCAAATATATATTTCACTAGTATCACCACTTATTATTAAAATGATTATAATACATATTTTAAATTAATTAAAGTGAAATTAGGTATATTAATTTAATTTTTATATATTCTAATAATGGATGAAAGGAAGATGATAATTATGTTGGTACCTAGAAAAAATGAATTTGAATTGTGGGAAGATATCTTTAATGATTCATTTTTTAACCACAAAGAAAGTAGAATAATGAAAACCGATATAAAAGAATATGATGATAACTATTCAATTAATGTTGAACTACCTGGTTATGTAAAAGATGATATCAAAATTGATGTAAATAATGGTTATTTAACAATTAATGCAGTAAATAGTTCAAATAATCAAGATGAAGAAGAAGGTAAATTTGTTCGAAGAGAAAGATATTATGGAGAATGTTTTAGAAGTTTTTACATCGGAGAACAAATAGAAAGTGAAGATATAAAAGCTTCCTTTAAAAATGGAATTTTAAAACTAATAATTCCTAAAAAAGAAGTTAAAAATAATATTGAAAATAAAAAATATATTCAAATAGATGAAGAATAGATATTTTTGATGGTATTTAGTACCATCTTTTTTGATGTTTATGCTATAATACTTTCAAGGAGTGAAATTTAATGGAATATAACAAAGTTAAAGATGCTGATAAAATTATAAGTAGAAGTTCATATATCGTAAATAATCCAACTAAATATAAAAATAAATGGTCAGATTTATTTGGCAATAAAAATCCAATATGTATAGAGCTTGGTATGGGTAGAGGAAATTTTATAATTAATATGGCTAAGAGTAATCCAAATATAAATTATATCGGAATTGAATTAAATGAATCTCAAATAGCTACTGCAGCTACAAAATTAGTTAACCAACAAATAAATAATTTAAAATTAATAAATATTGATGCGATGAAATTAGATACTATTTTCGGAAAAGAGATTAATACTATATATTTGACATTTTCTGAACCATGGCCTAAAAAAAGAGATGAAAAGAAAAGGTTTACACATTATTCATACCTAAAGTTATATGATAAAATTTTTAAAAAAAATAAACATATAATTTTAAAAACTGACAATAAGATATTATTCGCTTATTCACTAGAAACTTTATCACAATATTGGTATTCATTTAATAGAGTTAGTTTAGATTTACATCATGATGAAAATGCAATACCAAATATTATGACAGACTTTGAAAAAAAATATTACGAAGAAGGCCGTCCAATTTATTATGTGGATGCTGAATTTAATGGTTAATAAGTTAACCATTTTTTAATTATATTTCTGAATTGAAGTACACGTGATATAATAATTTATATATCTAATCATATAATTTGTTATGACTAAAATAAATGAAGGTGTTAATATGAAAGATAAATTTAATGATATTTTAAAAGAAATAAAAGGACTAAATAGTAAGGAAGTAATTTTATCAAGAGAAAAAAATGGTTCAAATAAATTAGAAGAAAAAAAGCAAGAATCTTTATTTATAAAAATATTAAATATATTTAAAGAACCCATGTTTTTATTACTAATAATTGCTGCTAGTGTTTATTTTCTTGTTGGAGAATATGGTGATGGAATTATAATGCTAGTCTTTGTAATAGGTATATGTTTTATAGAATTTATTCAAGAGTCTAAGACTGATAAAGCATTGGAAGAATTAAATAAATTATCTTCTTTAAATGTAAGGGTTTTTAGAAACGAAAAAGAAGAAATTATTTCTAGTGATGAAGTAGTAGTTGGAGATATTGTTTTGTTAGAAGAAGGAGATAAAGTATCAGCAGACGGTGAAGTTTTATACTCCCAAAGTTTAGGACTTAATGAATCATCATTAACTGGAGAATCTGAAATAGTTTATAAAAATACAAAAGAAGATAAAGATAATCATTTCAAACTAAATGTATGTTATTGTGGAACTGATGTAACAAATGGTATGGGAATTATTCGAATAATTTCAGTTGGTAACAGTACAGAGTTAGGAGTTATTGGACAGTCTTTAAATTCCGTTGAACAAGAAAAAACACCATTAGAAAAACAAATAAACAAATTAGTTTTTGTGTGTACTATAATTAGTGGAATTATATTTATATTAACTTTAATAATTACTTATATGTTTCATCCAGAATTGGTATTTACAAAAAGAATAGTTGAGGCTATATTAGCGGGTATTACTATAGCAATGGCGACAATTCCAGAAGAAATACCAGTAGTATTAACTGTTTTCTTAGCTATGGGTGCATGGGAATTAACTAAAAAAAAGACTTTAACAAGAAATATGAAAACTATTGAAACTTTAGGAGCAGTAGATGTCTTATGTACTGATAAAACTGGAACATTAACAGAAAATAAAATGAAAGTTCAAGATATTTATAAATTTAGTGAAACTTTTACAGATACATTATATTATGCTTGCCCTTTTGTTGCGTATGACCCGATGGAAATTGCTATAAAAAAATATTGTGAAGAAAAAGTCCAAATGAAGAAAAATGCTACTATAACTAAAGAGTATGCTTTTACATCGGAAACAAAAATGATGGGTCAAATATGGGACGATGAATTACTTTGCGTAAAAGGAGCTTATGAAAGTGTTTTACCTCTATGTGATTTGGATGAAAAAGACTATGAAATAATAAAACAAAAAATAAACGGATTTTCAAAAGAAGGATTTAGGGTACTTGCAGTAGCAAGAAAAAATAATTTAAAAGAAAATCCGGATAGTTTAGATGATGTAAAATTGGAATTTGAAGGACTAGTAGCATTGTATGATCCACCTAGATATGGTGTTGAAACATCATTAAAAAAATGCTATTCAGCTGGAATTAGAGTTATTATGATTACGGGAGATAATGGAGATACTGCTAAGGGAATCGCTAAAAGAATAAATCTTAAAAATTATGATGAAGTAATTACGGGAAAACAGTTAGAAAATATGAGTGATGAAAAATTAGCAGAAAAAGTAAAAACAGTTAATATTTTTGCTAGAGTTTATCCTAATCATAAAATGAGAATTGTAAATGCTTTACAAAAAAATAATAATGTTGTTGCGATGACGGGTGATGGAGTAAATGATGCACCTGCATTAAAAAAGGCAAATGTAGGAATTGCTATGGGTCAAAGAGGGACAAATGTAGCAAAAGAATCTGCTGATTTAATTTTGCTAGATGATAATTTTAATACAATTATAAAAGCAATTGAAAATGGAAGAAATATATATTCTAATATAAGAAAAGCGATATCTTATATAATTGCTATACATGTACCTATAGCACTTTTAGCATTATTTGTTCCTATATTTAAACTACCTACTTTATTACTTCCAATTCATGTTATGTTATTAGAATTATTAATTGATCCAACATCATCCATTATTTTTCAAAGAATAAAACCAAATAAAAACATTATGGAAGATAAACCACGAAAACCAAATGAACCAATATTAAATATAAAAAACATATTAAAATGTATATCTCAAGGATTACTTATATTTTTAGCGGTTTTTTCTATATATTTTTTACTAATTAAAAATAAAATAGAACCAAATATATCTATAACAATTGCGTATTCTATTTTGGTATTGTCTATTATATTAATAGCATATCAATTGAAAAATAATAAATTAACAATTACAAATATTCTTAATAGTTTTAATGATAAAATATCTTTTGTTGTTAATTTCGGAATAACTATAGGATTAATACTGTATGTATATTTACCATTTTTTAATAACGTAGCAAATACAAGTCCTTTGACATTAAAGGGATGGCTATTTATAGCGGTTATTTCATTATTAGCAGTTTTACCTTTTGATGTAGTTAAAATAAAAGTTGGAAATGGAGTAAAGTATGATAAAAAAGATTAATAACAATAAAATAATGATTATTTCTCATATTGCTGATATAGACGGTATGGGATCAATAGTTTTAGCTAATAAATATTATGATAATAATGTAGATTATATTTTGTGTGAAGTAAAAGATTTATCTGAATTATTTGAAAATGTAGATTTTTCTAATTATGAAATTATCTATTTATGTGATTTACCATTAGTACCAAGTGCTATAAAAGTTTTGGAAAATCACAAAGAAATAACATCAAAATTGAAGCATTTTGATCATCATGCTTCATATGGAGAAAATACTTTAAAATATATTAATTCAGTAATTGATATAAATGGAAGAAAAACATGTGGTACTGAATTATTTTATAATTATTTAACTAGTATAGATAACAAGTTGAATAATAATTTTTATAAAACCTTTGTTGAAGCAACAAGAGAACAGGATACATGGGATTTTGAAAAAGAAGGCTATAATGCAAAATTATTAGCAAGCACTCATGCGTTGATTGGACCAGATTCTTATATAGAATTAATTTGTTCATTAGATGATAGTGATGATTTTAAACTACCAAAATTATTTGAAAATTTGTATAAATCTGATTTAGACAAACAAAAACATTATATTAATTTTATAAATGATAATTTATTAATTACAAATTACAAAAATTATAAAATCGGTGTAACTATTGCAGAACAATATAGATCTATTGTTGGAGATGAAATATGTAGATTAAGACCTGAATTAGATTTTGTAATGATAATTAATTATAGTCGTAATACGGTTTCATTAAGGTGTATTAAAGATGATATTGATTTAAACGATATTTGTTTACAATTCCATCATGATGGTGGAGGACATAAAAAAGCAGCTGGATTTATAATTGATTCTGAATCTATTCCTAAAATAATTGACTATCATACAATGTATTTGGAGAAATTAAATAATGATTAATGAATTATCAAAAGATTATAAAGAATTTTTATTGAAAACTTTTGGAAATGCTCTTAACGAAATAGTTAATGAATTAGTAGAAATTAAAGTAAATTATTATAATTTTGACAATGATTTATTAAATGGGATAATTGTATGTAATAAAAAGATAGCAGATAAATTAATATTTATATTTGATGAACTGTATAAAAATAAATATCAAATTGAAAAAATAAGATTAATTGATGAGTATGATTTTAATGACATATCATCAATGGCTGATAGTAATACATCCTGTTTTAATTATAGAAAAATTATCGATACCGAAGATTTATCATTTCATGCATATGGATTAGCTATTGATATTAATCCTCGTTATAATCCATATCAAATAAAAAATACTGATATAATTTTACCTGAAAATGGGATAAAATATTATAATAGAAATTTAGAATTTAAACACAAAATTGATAATAAAGATTTATGCTATAAATTATTTACTAAGAATGGATTTGAATGGGGAGGTAATTGGGAATATCCTGATTATCAGCATTTTCAATATAATGAAAAAACGGAAAATTAAATTTTTCCGTTTTCTTTTAAAATATTTTTAAATTCTTCTAAGTTATTAGCAACTTTAAAGTAGTTATATATTGATTCGTTATTAAAATTTCTTGAAACTAAATCTTTAATCAATTCCAAAGTAGAATCGAATGAATGGTCCTCATTCCATATAACTAGTAACTTATTAGCATCATTGCTTCTAATTTCTTCTAAATGCCCAAAAAATTCAGAAATTGTACCAGTCCCACCAGCAAGCATTAATATGATATCGCCATCATAAAGTATTTCTTTTTTTAAATCATAAGTAGTAGCAAATATTTTGTGATCAGCTTCTGGTAAATTGTTTATATCATCTGCATATTTGCTAGACGTATAACCATGCATAGGAAGTTTAGCTTTTTTAAATGCTTCATAACATAGACCCATAATTGAAATAGAACAAGAACCCCAGTTCAGTTCTGCATTAGGTAATGTTATTATATAATCTAATATATGCTTAGCTGATTCTTTATATTTTACATCAATAGAATCATTTGATGATGAACTTATTGTAAATCTCATTTTTACACATCCTTTAAGTTATTAGTAAATTAAATCTTTTTTCTATCAGTATTTTCTAATTTATATTTATTAATGCAATAATTGATTAATTCATTAGATAAATTTGTAAATAATTCATTTTCTTTATAATATCTTGAATCAAATGTTAACCATGATAAGCATGGAATAGGGTATTGTTCAAACAAATCTAAAATTTGATTTCTTGTTTCTTCATCAAACCATTTAATATCTTCTAATACCGGTTCCATTTTCATTAAACCTTTTTCATAATAATCTACAGCTTGTAAATCTGATTCAAACTTAGAAAACATATTAGCATATTTAGCTTCTATTGTTTCTAATGAAATTGCTTCATCAAATAAAGTCAAGATTTCATCACTCAAACCAAATTTTTTGATAATTAATATTGTTTTATCACGTGGAGATAATTTTGAATTTCTATTATCTTCTTGTTTAATTATTGATGGTTCACCGTCAGGAAAAGCTTTAAATAATTCTTTTACAGTTAATAATTTATTGATTTTTTCAATATTTAAGTTTAAATTATATTTTTCATTAAATAAAACTACTAAATCCTTTGTGGAAGCAACATGTGAATAAACTGATTCAATTTCATCTGCTGGTATACCAATTTGTTCCCAACCAGTTCTTTTAGTTGTTTTTAGTCTATTTAAAAATTGTATCCAATTAATTTCATTTTTTGTTAATAATTCCATTTATATCATTCCCTTGCTGTTTATTGTACCATAAAAGAAAAAAATGTTAAAGAAATATAAAAAAATTTATATTTCTTGTGGCATACTTAACATTATATTACCTAAATTAACTAAACAAGATTTAATATTTTAGGTAATTAAAAATATATTATGAAGAAAAAGGCTATAGTATAAATAATAATATTTTAAAACGATTAGATTTATAAAGTTGTTTGTAAGTATAACTACAATTTTAATTTGCTTGCTTATAATAAGTCTATTTCAATTTTAATTTTAGCTTTGACTTGCTGTTGCTCGTGCATTGCTTATGAAAATAGAAATAATTTTATTTGACGAAGCAACAAGTGCATTAGATAACGAAACTCAATCGAAAATTCAAGAAGCAATTAATAATTTGAAAGGTAAATATACTATTTTAATAGTGGCTCATAGATTATCTACTGTAATAGATTCAGATAAAATTTTTGTTGTTGATGATGGTAAAATTATAGATAGCGGCTCACATAAGGAGTTATTAAAAAAATGCGAATACTATAGAAATCTATATAACAAAGATTTAGAAAAATAAAATCAAAAGGAAGAGTAAAAATTTTTCCTTTTTAAATGAAGTGAAGTAAAAAATTATAACAAATTAAAGTATTATCTTTATAAATCGAAATCATTATTAATCTTTTTTAGATATTGATTACAAAAAAAGAACCAATCATAAGATTGATTCATCTATCAAAAGTTCGACCAGTTCGAACAGATTTAAAAATGGAGCAATTAAGCTACAGCTTACGAACTACAACGCTCTCTTTCTATAAACACTATATACGAATTCATGTTAAATTTTAATGGGAGTATATGAAAATTTTGTAAAATATAGTATAATTTTATTGATTAAATTCTTTTTTTATGGAGTGAGTTATGGAAGAAATAGTAGATGTTAAATCGCAATTGAAAATATCCTTACCAATTGCTTTTGAAAGTTTAATAAATATATTAATGACGCTAGTAGATACATTGGTAATTTCTATAGTTGGAACAAAAGAATTAGCAGCACTTGGGGCAATGGCTGTTATTTTAAATATAATGCAAATGAGCATTCAAACAATTAATGTATCTAATAATACATTAGTTGCAAAATCTTTAGGTGAAAAAAATCTTAATAAATTAAAATTGGTTAGTGGAAATTCACTTATTTTGACATTAGGAATATCCATATTTACAATAATACTAGTATTTTTAATACAACCAATATTTCCACCTTTATTTAATGTAGATACTATTGCCACTACATATTTAACTATAAGATTATTTGGTTTTATACAAAGTAGTATAGTAACTGTATTATCTGGTCATCAAAGGACTATAGGAAATCAAAAAAGCATTTTATATTTACGCATCTTTTCTGTTGTTTTAAATTTAATATTAGATATTATTGCTGTATATTATGGATATGGAATTATAGGTGTAGCAATAGTAACTGTATTTATCGATACTATACTGGCAATATATCTGTCTATATATTCTAGAAAAAATATAAAAATCAAATTTGTAAAAGAATATTTTAAAGATATATTAAAATTGTTTAAATGGAACTTTGTTGAAAGAATAGCCTCAAGAGTAGATAACTTTATATTTAACTTAATTGTAGCAAGAATGGGTAATTTAGAATATTCTGTTCATGTTATTTTATTACAAATTGCAAATGTATATGAATCTTTTATACAAGGTTATGGTGACGGTATTACTATAAGTATAGGAATTGCTTCTGGAAAAAATGATAAAAATTACATGATGAAAGTGAAAAATGTTGTAAAGAAATTAATTAATTATAGTTCTGTAATATTACCTTTTGTAATATTAGGATTGTCTATTATAATTATGAATATTTCATTAAGAGAAACTGAACTTCAAAAAATATTTTTAACAGTATTACCACTATTCATAATTGGTTGCTATATAACTATGTCTGCAACATATTATTTTGCAATATTAAGAGGACTTAGAGATTTCAAATTCTTAGCAAAAAGAAATATAATTAGTTCAATTATTAAAATTATAGTTGCAACCATACTATCATTTACACCTCTTGGAATTCTCGGTGTATGGTTAGGTTATTTAGTATATGGAATAATGCAAAAAGTTTTATCTAAGAAAAGATACGAAAATATAAGTTTAGAAAGTGAGTAACTAAATGGATAATACATTAACTAATATTAAAATTATTGAATATAATGAAAAACATAGTAAAGAAGTAAATAATTTTGTTAATTGGTCAATGCATAATTTTATAGGAAGACCATTTAAACAAAGAGAAGATTTAAATAATATAAAAGAGTATTATATTAAAAATGGTGGTAACTTTTGGATTGCTACTGATGCAGATAAGATAGTAGGAACAATTGCACTTGAAAATAGAGATACAATTGGAATACTAAAAAGATTTTATATTGATAAAGATTATCAAAGATTAGGAATTGGAACATTGCTATATAATAAATTTGAGACATATGCAAAGACTAAAACTAATATTAAAACTATATATCTTGCTTGTGGGCAATCTTTGAAAAATGCTCATAAATTTTATATAAAAAATGGGTGGAAACAAATCAATAATTTAGAGATAGATATGCACTTTGCAGATGATGATGATTTTTTCAAAAAGGATTTATAAAGGGTATGGGAATTCCCATGATAGAATTTGTATGTGAATACAAATTCAGTGCTGGCTAGACACAACTTTTACTCCCATATCAAGCAAAATATAAAAATAGGATTAAATTATTTTGATAATTTTTTCCTATTTTTTCAGTGAGTTTTATATAAAATAAAAACTCACGAACTTTAATTAGTCCGTAAGTTGTATTCAAATGGAGCGATAACTTTACTTATATTCGAAAAATTATACTCCCAAAGTTGTTTGATTAAATCAACTAAATAAATTATATATGTTTTATTATTAAAAATCAACATTGTTATGCAAAATATTTAAAATTTATGATATAATACGTAATCAACAAGGGGGAAATTATAATGACTGTAGAAAAATTAAGATATTATTTAACAGAACATACAGAAAAATTTTTCTTTACTTATGAAAACCTAAGATTATTAATTCATCCATCTGTCACTAGTCATTGGAATTTATTAAATAAACTAGAGGACAATATTGAATTAACGCCGGAAATAAAGAAAGCTGAAGATGGCACGGATATAAAGTTTTATAGATATGACTATAGTGAAAAAATATATTCTAAAAGTGAACTTTTATCATTTATTTTTGCATCTATTGATAGTGATTGGGGAGTAATAAAAGGTATAGATTTAGGAACATGTAAGACACATTTTTGGTTAAAGCATGATAATGTGATTTTTGATCCATCACTTGCAGTTATTACAAATGAAAACCTTTTTTCCAAAAGATTTAAGCAATTAAGTGAAATTAAAAACGAAGAAGTTAGAAACTACTTAAGAGACAATAACAATTTACATAAATTTTATGAAAAAGGAATATTTAAGAAATTCCAAGTAAGTAAAAAATCTAATTTCTCTATTGATTTTATAAATAAAATTATAGAAGAGTTTAATAAAAATATAAGTAAAGAATATGAGCTGGATGAGAAACGTATTCAACATATTAAGCAATATTTTATGCTTGATGATTTTATAGAGCTTAGACAATCACTTTCTCAAAAAAGAAAAAGTTATTTAAAGAGTAGTAAAATAGCTGTTCATCCTTCTATTGATGATAGTATATTAGAAATTATAGAAAAAAACGCAAAAAATATAAATTCTTTAATGCAACAAGAATATGGTATGAGTTTTAATTACTTTAATGGTACTTTAGGTAATTGTTATGGTTTATCAATATTATTTAATCTTTTTGATGGTAGTTTTAAACTAGTTCAAGGCGGTATTCCATATCAAAGAGAAGACCTTGGCATAAAAAGAGATTACTTCTATCAACATTCATGGCTGGAAAAAGGTGATATAGTTTATGATCCTGCTCTAAAAATAGTAACACCTAAAGATTTATATTATACTTTTGTTCAAAAACAAGATGAATATTCTAAAGAAGAAACTGAAAATATATTAAGGCGAATAGGTTTTAATTTAACTCATTTTAGAGATTTTATGAGTGGAATACAAATTGGCAATGATGAAACAATTGGATATAGAATGTTAGTTAATAAGATAGATTCTCCTGAAATGAAAGAAGAAGGAGAAAAATTAGTCAAAGCACTTAAACATTAAACAATTTATAAAAAAGACAATTAAGTCATAGAGACCTAGAATTGTCTTTTTCTTTTTGAATATCTTTATCAAAATTATTAAGTTTATTTTGTATGCCTTCGGCTCTTTTAGTTATTTCTTTACAATACTTATCATACTTACGAAGTTCTTTAATTTTAGATTGAATATCATTTATTTCAGCAAGTATTTGAGTTTGCTTGTCTTCAGCCTTTGCTCTATGGTATCTTTTCCAAAGATTTTCTCTTTCACCTTTTAATTCACTTAATTCATAAGAATTATTTTTAGCAAAGTCATCCAAATCTTCTTTAGTAACAATATTCTTTTCATGCATAAATCTAACTTGTTGTGAAAATTGTTCTAATTTATAAACTTCTTTTCTAATAGTGTATGGAAGATATTGCTTAGGATGTTTCTTTGGAAAGACTCCTAGTAGATAACAATAGTATAGATATAATCCATATATACATTTATGAGGTTTATTAGTTTTAGAATATTCTTCAAAGATAGATTTTTGTGGCATAGGTTTAAATACTATTTGTTTTGATAAATATAATCTTTCAGTTAATCTATCTTTTGAATATTCTTCACCAAATACATTTTCTATTCTGACTTTATCTTCGCCATCTCTATAAATAGTTATTACATTATTACGAGAATATACTTTATAACCTAATGATCTCATTCTTTCAAATAATTGTCTTAAAGTAACTGAATAACTAATAACATTATCTAAATCTTCTTTAAGAGTTTTATAATAATCATTATTTATAACCTTATGATTGTAGGTGCTTTTATAACCAACATCTTCTTCTAAAACACTTAATCCATATTCAGAACATAATGAATCGGAAATATTCCTTAACTTTGCTAGATTAGTTCTATTGTTATTATATTTTTTACCATCTTTACATGAAACAGAGTTGATTATGAAATGATTGTGTATGTGATTAGTATTTTGATGTGTAGCAACAACCACTTCATAATCTTTAAACATTTCACTAACAAATTTAACTCCTATCTCGTGAGCAATATCTGGAGTAATTTCTCCTTCTTTGAATGATTGATAACCATGATAAGCAAGAACACCATCTTTCTTTTCAAAATAATCTTTAGTAAATTCCATATCAAAATATGGATCACGTTCATTACAATTTAAGGTACTTACATAACAAACTTTTTCTTCTTTGAAGTTATAATCTTTTTTACCTTCCAAAAAAGCATAATCAACTTTACCATAATCTTTATTAAGAGTTTTTTCAGGATTGATGATATAATTTATAGACTGTTTTAAATTATTCTTAATAGGCCAAATTGATGTTGTCGCCATATTATAGGTTTATCCTTTCTTTTGGGGTGGTGGGAGTAATACCACGTTGCTTGCTTATGACAACATTACACATAAATTAACTCTTTTAGAATAATTTCTTCAGCAGTATTTTTATAATTATTCATCAATTTTACCCATTTAATTTGATTATTTTCTTTACCTTTTTTCAGATAGTTTTTCATCATTTTTAATATAGTTATCCATTAAAATTTTTAATCTTTCTTCACATTCTTTACTTACTGAAAGAAGATGTTTTGTTAGTTCGTCCTTCATTAAAAGTGTTTGATATAATTCTTTTTTGTGCTCTTTAATATAGTTTAATCGCAAGTAACCATACTTGTTTATTTCTTTATAATTTTGATTTTCTATTATCAAATTAGGTAATAAATAGTATCCAATTTTTTTATAATCAATATTCATAATTTAATCAAATCCTTTCTAATTTTCTAATAATTTATTTGTTTTATAGCTAATAATTCCATATTTATCTTTAACATTATCTACTGTAATAGGGAACTTTTCTTTCGACGAAATTACTACAAATCTTATAATTTTTTCATTATCTTTTGGTTGATATTCTAGAATAACTTCGTTAGTTTCTTCATCAATAGTTTCATACATTTCATAAAAAGATGTTTCAAAATGTTCATTCATTTTAGATAAATATTTATCTAATTGTTCTTCATTCATTCTGCCACCTTTAATACATTTTTCTTCATTACCAACCATTACAGGTACTGCAACATCAAATATACCTGCATCATAAAACTTTACTAATTGTCTTATAAATCCGTTTCTAAAATTAATTTTTTCAAGAATTAAATTACCTTTACTATCTTTCTTTATCTCAATAGTATCAATAAATTTAGATATAAATTCTTGCTTTTCAGACTTGTCCATACCATTCCATTTAGTTTTTAAAATAGTATTTAAAGTATCAAGTCTAATCATTTTTTCTTTTTCTAAATCTCTCTCAGCAAGTAATTCGTGTGGAGAGTAGTTAAAGGTTTCTAAATTAACTAATTCTAATTTTTTACTTTCAAGATTAGCAAGTTTATCTTCAATTAATTTATAATCTTCTTTAAAATCATCAATTTCTACAATGCCTTTGATATATAAATCTTTAATTCTATTTCGTTGTTTCTCTAAATCTCTTATCTCTTTATCAATAGAAGTAGTATCAATATTATTTTTTTTATCTTCTAAAACAGGTAGAAAGAACTTTTTAACTGCCATATCATATTCAAGTAAGTCATAGATAAAATCTCTTAATAAATGTTCTACATGTTCTTCATTAAAGTTAATGTGACAATGCTCACAAGTGTAGTACATATACTTTCTTTTAGTACCACCAGAGCCTTTACATTTCATAATTCTACTGCAATTAGGACATTTTAATCTTTGAAAGAAAGTATAGACTCTATCTCTAGTATAAGTCCTTTGATTTCTTTCTTTTTGTCTTTGACATTCTTCCCATTTAGCACGAGATATTATAGGTTCAACAACATTCATATACACGATAGGCTCTAAATTCTCTTGTTTACCAATTCGTTTATATTGTTCATAATCTCCCATATAGATTTTATTATCTATTATTTTCTGAATAGTTGTATCTCTCCATTTCTTTTTAGGATAGATATTATTTTCTTTAAAATAATTAGCAATCTGTTGAAAACTTTTACCTTCTAAATACATATCAAATATCTTTTCTACATAGGGGCGAGTAGCATTATCTATAACCATTCTTTTATCTTCTGATTTAGTATATCCAAAAGGTCTTTGCCCCGGAATATGACCTGATTTAATAGCACCATTTAATCCAAATTTAGTTCTTTCTGATACAATTTCAATTTCTAATTGAGATAAAACAGTAAGCATTCTTACAAAGAATCTACCATTAGCAGTAGAGGTATTAACATCATCTCTATCACATAATAGAAAACAGTTATATTGTTCTAAAACTGATATTAGTTCTTCTAAATCACGAACTGAACGAGTAATTCTATCTAATTTATAAGCAACAATATAATTAATTTTTCCTTCTTTCATATCTTGTAGCATTGCTTGAAACTGTGGTCTATGTTCCATATCTTTAGCAGATATTCCTGCATCCTTATAGACCTTATAAACCTCTAATTCCTTAAAACTACATAATTGTAATAGCTTTTCTTCTTGCTCTCCTAAACTAAATCCTTCTCTTGCTTGATCTTCAGTTGATACACGAATATAAACTCCTGCGATTTTCCTTTCATTATCCATAATTATCA
>JAEDGC010000091.1 GCA_016297695.1 Bacilli bacterium | reverse complement strand
TTTTTATACTTATATTATATCAGCTTATACATTTATTGTCAAGTATAAATTTATAATTACTGAAGAATATTTCTATTCTTCTAAAAATGAAACATAGTCCTCTACTTCCCAATCGTATAAAAGAGATAAAGTATTATTTTTAAACTGTCTTGTATTTAAATCTAAATCCTCTACGCAAACATTTTTTAATTTTATCCCTATAAAGTCTCCACACATACCAACTTCGTATACTGTTCCTGTCTTTATTACTCTATCCTCATGATATATACTAATCTTTTTACCTATACTATTTTCTAATTTCTTTTTCAAATTTACCAACCCCTATTTTAAAATTTTACTACCTACTGAGGAATATTTTTATTCCTCTTTTAATTTATCATTTATACTATTTAACCAATCTAATATATCCATATGAGTTTCATATAAATCTTTATCAAAAGGATATTCTTCTACTATTAAGTCATTTATATCTATATTATTTTCTTTTTCAAAGTTTTCAAGTTCAGTTATAAAGTTATATAAGCTATCCTTTAAATCTACCATACTTCTTAATAATTCAAATTTTTTATTCATAAATACCAACCTCCAAATTTTATTTTTTTTATTTCTTTTATACTTATATTATATCAGCTTATTTATTTATTGTCAACTATTATTTTAAAATTACTGAAGAGAATTTTTAATCATTCTCTTCTATATCAACAGTTCCCACAAAGAAAAATCCTTTACTTTCAACAAATTTTATTAACTCCTCTTCAAATTTTAAAATATCCTCTTTTGTAGCTTTTCCCTCTTTTACAAAATATCCATCAATTTTATATAATTTATCTTCCATTTAATCTTCCTCCTTATTTATCTTTTATACTTATATTATATATGATAATATGTATAATGTCAACTATTATTTTTAAATTACTGAAGGAATTTTTTATTCCTTCTAAATTAAAAATGATTCTCCAGTTGTACAATATAATATTATGCCATCCATAACTTCTATTTCACCTTGTAATTTTGCTATCATTTCTTTTACTTGTGGATTACTTAAATCAGAATGCATAACTATATCATCTATATTTTTTTCAAGTTCTTCTTTTTTACCTTTTACTATACCTTTTAACTCTCTTAAACTTTTTCTCTTTTCCATTTTATTTCCTCCTCTTTATTTATCTTTATATTTATATTATACATTTATTTTAGTTTAATGTCAATAGAGTATTTTAAAAATTTATAATATATTAATATCCATATATAGTGCTATAAGCTATTTATTGCCATTTTAAGCATATTACAACTATATCATAGAGTAATTAATCATTAAGATATAAAATCATATTTTAGATATAAAAAATCCCTTCATAAGAAGGGATAATATTATTTCATTTCATCTAGATATCTACCAGCTAAATCATTTAATTCATTATTATCTATATATAAATCATCATAATGATATAACATACTATCTATAATTTCATCTATTATTGGTTCAAAATGGTCTTCCATCTCCCATTCATAAATTGATTCTAGATTAGCATAGCCATTGAAGAAAAAGTAATCACCATTAGGATTAAAGTCACCAAAGAAAGTACGTTGAACTACTTCTGTTGGAGTATAACCTTCCATTATTGTATCAAAATCATCCATATCATAAAGTGCATAAGTCTCAAAGCTTCCATTTAAACTATTTAATTGCCCTACTATGTCCATAGTTAAATGCATATCACTTCTTAATATTTTTTCTATTTTACTTAGCATACTACCTACCTCCAAATTTTTATATTTTATATTTAAATTATATCATAGACTTTAGTAAAAGTCAAGCTATAATTTAAAATCACTGAGAGAATTTAAAATTCTCTCTAACAAAATTCTTTTATATCATCTTTATAAACCACATTTAAATCATCATCTAATATATAATATGTTTCATCCTCACAATCTAATGTACAATATAATTCTTCAAGTAATAAATCATTATCTATATAACTATCATCTGTTAATCCATTAAAGTTAATTGTTATCATATCATCTATTTCATCTAATAGGTTTTCAACTTTAGTTTCTAAATTATCATATTGTTTATTATCATAGTCCATATTATCAAGTCTATTCATAAGTTCTATACAGTATTCTACTTTTTCTATTTCCTCTTCACTACATAAACCATATGATTCAGTTGCTTCTATTATTGCTTCCATAGCTTCTATTGTTCTTGCACTATACCAGTAATTATATTGATAAAATCCTATACTATAATCTCTACCACCAACAACTTCCAAAATATCTCCTACATAAAACATTGTATCCTCAATATATTTTTCCTCAAGCATATTTCTTAAATCATTATTATAAGTTACTATTGTTCTTAACTCCTCATTAGTTAAACTTTCTAAATATCTTTTATTCATAAATACCTACCTCCAAAATATTTTTTATTTTTATATCTTATACTTATATTATATATTAGCATTTATACACTGTCAAGTATAATTTATAAATTACTGAGAAATTTTTTTAAAATTTCTCTTAAACTAATTTTCCTGTATTTTCCATATTAACCTTTGTTATATCTATTATTGTAGGCACTCCATATTCCTCTTCTTGTACGTTTGCTTCAACAGTTACTTCCCATATATAGTCCTCTGTTGAATTTTCATTATCATATTTTATAGTTAATTCATTAAATTCTCCATCATATATCATTTTAACTAAATCATATCCTTGATTACTCATTGCTCTTGTTAGGTTTTTTAAAGTTCCCATATTTTTTATATTTATCATATACAACACACTCCCTATTTTTAAAATTTATATTTTATATTTAAATTATATCATTATGTTTTTATACTGTCAAGTATAAATTTATAAATTACTGAGAGAATAAAAATTCTCTCTTATAATAAACCTTCACATTTAAAACTAAAATATTCATCCTCTCCTATAATTATATGGTCAAGTAAAGATATTCCCATTAAATTACAAGCATCTTTGATTTTCATAGTTGATTTTTTATCTTCTCTTGATGGACTTGAGTCTCCACTAGGGTGATTATGTGCTACCATAATTCGACTAGCATTACATAATAAAGCTCTTTGCATAATTCCTCTTATATTTATTAAACTTGCATCAATTGTTCCTACGCATACCTCAAAAGCTCCTATAATTCTATTCTTTGTATTTAAACATAACATTACAAAATGCTCGTCAGTTTGGTTTTCAAGATTAAAAATTTCATTTAAAGCACTAGCTACCATAGAAGGATATGTTAAGGCTTCACAATTTTCTAAATAGTTATTACTATCCTCTTTTACTAATTGAATTTTATATTTTGAAATACTTATAGTCATGATATCAACTCCCTTTTAATTTATTTTTATATCTTTATACTTATTATTATATATGATTATTTACTTAAAGTCAAGTATAAATTTATAATTACTGAAGAATATTTCTATTCTTCTATATCTATTAAACCATTTTCCACATATAATTCAAATAATTCTTCTACATCCTCATCATCCATTTTTAAATAATCACATACTATTTGAGTACTTGTTTCTCCAAAATCTTTAGGATTTTCCTCCATGTCCTTTAGTTCTATTTGTAAACATCTCCATGCTTTTTCCTCAATACTTAAATTTTCTAAATTCTTTTTCATATTTACCTACCTCCAAATTTTTATTTTTTTATTTATCTTTATACTTATATTATATCAGCTTATTTATTTAAAGTCAAGTATTATTTTAAAAAACTTCTGAGGATTTTTTATGCTCTTTTTAATGTACTGTTTAAAACATCCTCTACATATCCCCATGTTGAAAAATCAGCTTGTGCAACTTCATTTCCATATTTTAATTTTCTCATATAGTATTTGTTTTTACCTTTTATCACTTCTACTGCATAAATGTTTCCTAATAATAATATTATTTTATCTCCACTTTTAATATATTCCACATTATTATTTTTCGCCCATCTTATTAAATTTCTCATTTTATCAACTCCCTATAATTTATTTATCTTTATATCTATATATTATCATATTTTTTATTTAAAGTCAACTATTATTTTAAAAAACTTCTGAGGACTAAAAATAGTCCTCTATATTAAACCATAATCATTCATATTACTTGTTACTTCAAAACTATCTACTTTTAATATATCACATTCACTATGGAATTTATGCAAGTCTTTTTCAGTTAATTTACCATAGTTGAATTTATATTCCCATCTACAACTCATATATTCAATTATATCATCTTGAGAATATGTATCTCTTATTAATATTAATTGTCCCTTTGTAGGATTTTGAACTTCTAATAAATTTTTATATTCCATATTTATCAATCTCCCTATTTATTTATTATACTTATATTATAGTTTAAGTTTTTTATTTTGTCAATACTTTTTAGAAATATCTTTTTAGATTTTTTATTTCTTTTTTATTTATCTTTATATTTATATTATATTTCAAGTTTTTTATATTGTCAATACTTTTAGAAATATTTTTTAGATTTTTATTTTTAATAAAAAAAGCAGGTTAGATGTTTCAACCAGCACTGCTACTGTTTGTATCATCTGTCTTTATTTATCTTTATACTTATATTATATATGCATTTTAATTTAATGTCAATAGAATATTTAAAAAATATCTGTATATTAATATTATATTATATATCTGAGAACTATTTATTTGAGTTCTAAGACGTTTAAAAGTTCTCTTAAGGTAATT
>JAEDGC010000090.1 GCA_016297695.1 Bacilli bacterium | reverse complement strand
CATTAGATGAAATTCCTCAAAGTGCAGCAGGAAAAACGATTATGACAACAGAACCAAAATTTGTTCCAAACAATACTGCAAAAATTAAAATAGATGATTTTTCCTGTAATATTAAATTAATTGATTGTGTAGGATACATGATTGAAAATGCTATTGGAGCAACAGATGAAAATGGTCCAAGAATGGTAAAAACACCTTGGGTGTTGTTGAATAAGTGATACCCAAATATAAAAATAAAGAAATACCTTATAAAATAAGGATAAAAGGCAATATTTCACTTTATTAGTTAAAGGCTAAAATTTAGAAAGTGAGATATTTTTTTATGGAAAATAAGGAAATTTTTAAAAATAGTGAATTAATTCCTTTGCTGATAAAATATGTTAAGGTAAATAAAGTTGTATTTCCTATTGAGAAAGTAAAGTATTTATCTAATGCAGAAGTTATAGATGTATTAAAGAATTGTATTGATAAGGAAGAAATATATAATCCTAACTATGAAATGGTTAAAAATATTACTTTATTAGATGATAATGATTTAAAAGATATATACCCTCTTATAAAAGAAAGTATGGAAAAAATCAATTACGATTATATGAGAGATATTAAAGATTTAGTTAATAATGTTAAATCAAGAAAGAAAGGTAAAAAATATTCTTTTGAAGAACATTTAAAGGCATTAATAATTGCTCTACTTTCTAATCATAGATGGGGAGATAATAATATTAGGGAAAATATGGATGCTATTGATGAAATATTTCATAATTATAATAAGAATTATTTAAAAGTTGTTGAACCAAGTGTTTTAGTTAATAAGTTAAGGAAGATTCATTGCACTAACCCAATGATTAGTTATCAAATGAAAGCATTATCTAAAAATATAATGGTATTAGAACAAATAGAAAAAGATTATGGAAGTTTAGATAAGTTTGTAAGTAAAGAAAAACCTAATGACATAGCAAATATGTTTAACAGTGGTAAATATAAATTAATACAAGTTGGACGAGCTTTTGCTTATGATTATTTAAAAAGAGTTGGAGTTAATACTTGCAAAAAGAGTTCTCAATTAGAAAGATTATTTGGTAGTCATAGACTAGGAATTGTTGAAAATGCTAATGCTACTGAACAACAAGTATTAAATATTATAAAAAAGATTGCTGAATTAAATAACTGTGATGAGATAATCGTAGAATCAATAATCCAACAATTTTGTTTATTAAGATCTGCTAACATTTGTGGAGAACACCCTAACTGCGAGAAATGTAAGATAAGAAATTATTGTCATTATAACAAGAGATATGATGATTAATGTAATTAAAGGTATGTTTAACGACATATCTTTTTTGTTGTTTAAAAAGAAAGGAGAAATGATATATGGAATTAAATTATGCAATATTTAGAAGTGAACCTATTATGACTATACCTGATTTAGCCCAAATAGGATCACATAATAAGCGAGAAAAGAAAGCTTATCAATCAAATAAAGATATTAAAATAGAATTAAGTAAAAATAATATAGAACTTGTTCCACTAGATATGAAATATACTAAAGGTTTTGATAAACTAACAAAAGAATATAAAAAAGAACACGAAGAAAGAATGAAAACTGAACGAGCTGATAGAAAGAAAAGATACCATGAAATGTTAAATAGTTCCAAAAATTGTGTTGCTGATGAATTAATTTTTACTGCTACTCATACTTTCTTTGATGGTATGTCTAGAGAGCAAATAAAAGAATGGGCAGATACTTGTATGGAATTTGTTTATAAAGATTTAGGTTATAAAAAAGAACAAATTTTACATGCAACTGTCCATTTAGATGAATTAACACCTCATGTTCATTGTGTTGTTGTTCCACTTGTTAAGAAATTGGATAAGAGAACTAATACTGAAAGATATACCATATCTAAAAAACAATATATTAGAGATAAAATACACCTATCACAATTACAAGATATGTATCATAAAAGTCTAACTGAAAAAGGTTATGATCTAGAACGAGGTATTAAAGGTAGTGATAATAAACACATTAAAATAAAAGAATATAAACAACTTACTAAAAAATTAAATCACGAATTAAATGCTAAAAGTGATAGATTAGATAAAGCGATGAGTGAGTTTGAAGAACAAATGAAAACAAATAAAAAGATTCCTTTTGATAATAAACATGTTATTTTAGAAAAAGAAACTTTTGATAGTATGAATAATGTTATTAATGAATCTAAAAAAGTAATGGAATTGCAACCTAAACTACAAACAATATTTAATAAAGTTGATAGTTATGCTAATAGTTATAAATCACTAGAAAAAGAAAATCAAAAATATAGGAAAGAAATAAGTAAACTAGAATATGAAAATCAAAACCTAGAACAAGAAAATAGAAGTTTAATTTATAGATTAAGTGAACTATTTCAACTATTAAAGAAATTTTTAAGAAAATTATTACAACGAGGTAATGATTATACTAAAGATGAAACTGCTGATGTTGTTAAAGATTGTTATGATAATAGTGAGTTTGATATGGGAGATGTTGTAAGAATATCTAAAGGAACAACTAAACAAGATGAATTATTTGATTATGTTGAAGCACCAGATTATTATAAAGAAAGAGTTAGAGATTATGATGAAGAAGAATACGATAAAGATGATTTTGATTTAAGTAGATAAATTTAAAAAATACTCTTGATTTTTTTGATTGTTAGAGTGATAAATAGAAAAACAGAAATTTGAAATTATACCCTATTTAAATGCTTATAGTTGAGTTTTAAGTTAAGGTTTAATCTCTTATCTGTTCTTTAAATAAAGTGCCTTAAATGGCGTATTTGAAAGGAGAATATTTATGTTATTAGATGATAATACCGAGAAAGTTATTGATTTAGTTAATATGTTTGATGATTTAAAAGGAATTGATAAGATTAGATTAGCAATACACCTACTTGAAGATATAGGGTTTACACCTATTTATGATATTAATAACTTCATTAAACTTCTAAAAAATGTATTATTAATACTAGATCATGAATCTAAAAATGTAATAACTAACTTTGCTAAATATAAGAACCTATTATTTATTTCAGCAAAGTATATGGAGCTATCATTATTAGAAAAGCGAAAGTTTTCATTAGAAATGCTGTTTAATATCTTTCAATATGACTTTAATAATGAAGAAATAAATACCAAAATCAATGAACAATTAAATGTATATGATTATTGTTATTCACTAAATGTATTATAAAAGCGAGAATATGTTATTTTTTTTAGCATACTCTCGCTTTTTTTATTTGCCTATTTTTTGATTATTAGTTCTTCCAACAATCCAATCCATAGAAACATTATAAGTTTTACAAATATAATAAAGATTAGTTGTATTAATTAGATAATGACCTGTTTCATAACCACTATATGTTGTTTGAGATATTTTGCAATCATCAGATAATTTTTGTTGAGATAGATTTAAACTTTTTCTTAACTCTTTTAATTTTTTACTAATTTTAACTTTGTCAGTTTTAAAATGACCATAAGTAATATTCTTTCTAATTAAACCACATATAAAATCTAATGAGAAATCATACATATCACAAAATTTAATTAGTTTAGGTAAAGGTATTGAATCGTGAGCAGTTTCCCATGATCTAACTGCTGAATCAGATACACCAAATATATAACCCAGTTCAGATTGTGTCATTTCTAATTCTTCTCTAGCATATCGTAAATTATTATCAAACATAACTATCACCGATACTATTGTCCCATTAAAATTAGTTTTAACTACGAAACCGAAGATTATTCGTTAAAAAAGTGATATAATTAAATTGTAATAAATATTTAAGTATTGGAGGTGCATTATGACTAAAAAGAAAAATGATGATAATGAGTTATTTAAATCATTATTAAAACTAAATATTAGATATGCTATTGAAGATTCAAATATAAATATAAGAATGATAGATAATAGAATAAAGTCTTATCAAACATTAATTGGCCACTTAGAAGATAATAAACCTTTCTTCTTTCAAAAAAAGAAACTTATTGAATATAACAATAAGAAAGAAGAATATGAAAATAAAATATCTGAATTATATGCTCAATTAGGAGGAGAATATGATTTAATTGAGAAATTATATTCTGATATATAATGATATATTATATAAAATAAAATGTTAGTAAAATAGTAATCTTATGATTAGTATATTAATAAAAAAATATGTAAAAAGTATGATATAATTAAACAGACAGATAAATAGTAAGTGTGCGCCCAGACAAGGGTTAATAATCTAGCAAGTGGAAATCTTGCCTGTTTAAGGTCTAACCAACCGGCAGTAACGAGTCTTGTGCTTATAACAGTAATGTTATGAGTAAAGCGTAGACAGTGAGGGAATAGGGTTATAAGGCGATACAGCCCCGAAATTTTGTAACGATTACTTGGCAGACGTGCTAATTACCGCGGAATGCAACATTGAAATAATCGTATTGGTGAGATTATTTCAACGGTACGGGGTCAATAGAGCCAATCATGTTTCACATAGTGATTATTATATCAACTGGGGAGAGCCTATTGTTTCTTTAAGTCCGAAAGTAGGCAGTGAGCCAATCGGTAATAAGTATGACAAACAACTATAAAATGGAGAATGTCAAATGAATGATAGGCAGTCGGATAAGTTCATATTACCGATGAAATTGAGTAATGCCAATGGAGGGAAGGGACTTACATAATAATGGTCTTTTCAAGGACACATTATCTATACACAGGGATAGGAGGAAAT
>JAEDGC010000089.1 GCA_016297695.1 Bacilli bacterium | reverse complement strand
CCAACAAGTAGTATAGCAAAAGAGATAAATATTAAGTTTGGTTTAACTAATACAAGTGATAGTAATACAAATGAATGTAGTACACCAATGACAAGTGGAGCAAGTGGTAACTGTAGTGTTGGAGATTATATGACTCATCCAGCATTTATAAGTATGAATGCAAATGGCTTATGGGTAGCAAAATTTGAAACAACTGGTGATATAACAAACTTAACAGTAAAACCAGGAATTGCTTCACTTAGAAGTCAAACAGTAAAATCAATGTTTGAAGCTGCATATAACTATCAAAGAGGTAATGATAGTCATATGATGAAAAACACTGAATGGGGAGCAGTTGCATATTTATCCCATTCAAAATATGGAATTAATACTGAAGTAAGAATAAATAATAATTCTTCATATTTAACAGGATATGCAGCCGTTGATGGAACAGATCAATCACAATATCCAGGAACATATGGAACAGATAGTAGCATAACTTTACCATATAATACAACAACAGGATATAAAGCAAGTACAACAGGTAATATCACTGGAGTATATGATATGAGTGGTGGAGCTCTTGAATATATGGCAGTATATCGAAAAGACACATATGGTGAATCTGGATTTGATGCTACATCTTTAGCTAATTATAATAGTAAATATTATGATGAATATGATGCAAACAGTGGCGTAACAACATATAGTAAAAGAATACTTGGCGATGCAACTGGTGAGATGGGTCCATTTTATTACTATGCAGATAAAGATGGAAATAATAGAATACATAATAATTGGTATGCCGACTTTTCGGACTTTGTCCACTCGTCTTACCCTTGGTTCAATCGAGGCGGGCTTTACACTGACGGAGTGTTAGCTGGTCAGTTCATCTTCGGCAGCTACACTGGTGGGGTGCACAGCGCCCTCGGTTTCCGCCTCGTTCTCGCAGGTTAATTTAAAGCGAAGCTTTAAATTATTGATATTTTTGCTTTAGTAAAATGGCATTAATTATTTATATATATAATTAGAGGAAAAACATTGTTTTTTCTTTTTTTCTCTTTTATAATATTTAAGAAAGGTGATTAAAATGAATAATATAAACTTACTTCCAGCAGATAAATATAAAGTAGTAAATAAAACTATTCTTACAAGTGAAGATCATAAAAATTTAATTAGTTTATATGAACCAATAATTGGATCTAGTGCAGTAAGTTTATATTTAACTTTATGGCGTGATTTAGAAAAATATAAAAATTTAAGTTTAGAGTATAATCATCACCATTTGATGACCATTTTAAAAAGTGATTTAAATTCTATAAAGAAAGCTCGTGAAGCTTTGGAAGCAATGGGATTAATAAAAACATTTTATAAAGAATCAATTACAAGTGAATATATTTATGAATTATATTCACCATTATCTGCTAAAGAATTTTTTAATCACCCAATATTTAATATAGTTCTTTATAATAACATTGGAAAATTTGAATATGACATATTAAAAAAAGAGTATGAAATAGAAAAAGTTGATTTAACTGGATTTAGTGATATATCTAAAAGTTTAGATGAAACATTTAAATCTGTAAGTGTTGTAGAAAATTTTGATACTAATGAAAGAACAACCTTAGATTTAAATTTACAAAATAAATTAGATTTTGAATTCATAGTATCAGCTTTACCTAAGAATATGGTTAATGAAAGAACTTTTAATAAAAGAGTAAGAGAATTATTAAATAATTTAGCTTTTATTTATAATCTTGATTCATTAAAAGTTAGTGAATTATTAAGAACAGTAATTAATGAAAAAGGATATATAAATAAAGAAGATTTAAGAATAGCCGCAAGAAAATATTATCAATACTCTAACACTGGTAAATTACCAACACTTGTTTATCGAACACAACCAGATTATTTAAAAACACCAGTTGGAGATAATTCAAAACGTGGTAAAATAATTGGGGTATTTGAAAATACAAGCCCTTATAATTTTTTGAAAAATAAAAATAAAGGCTCAAATCCAACTCCAAGAGAATTAAAAATATTAGAAAGTTTACTTATAGATGTTGGATTAAAACCGGCAGTAGTTAATGTTTTAATTGATTATGTTCTTCGAACTAATAATAATAAATTATCATTGCCATTAATAGAAACAATAGCAACCCATTGGAAACGTGAAGGTATAGAAACAGCAGTAGAAGCTATGAATTTAGCTGAAAAACAAAATAAAAAATATACTAAAAAGATGCACGATATTAATCCAAAAGTTAAGGTTATTGAAAAACCAATATGGTTTAATGAAAATATAGAAAAAGAAACAATTACAAAAGAAGAATCAGAAGAATTAGAAGAATTATTAAGTGAATTTAGGTGATGTAGATGGAAAATTTAAAAGATAAATTTACTGCAAAAGAAAAAGTTAGAATTGGATTACAAAGAAGTTATGAACATGCATGTAACAATCCTAAGTTTAAAAATCTAGTTAATAAAGTTGGAATGGATAAAGAAGAAGCGATGAAAAATACTTCAAAGTTAGAAAAAATATTATTTCAACTTGAAAAATGTCGTGAATGTAAAGGTCTTTTTGAATGTACTAGTGATTATGAAGGAAATGTTGAATATCCAACAAAAATAGAAGATAAATTTTATTTTACATATACTCCTTGTCGATATACTAAAGTAATAACTGATAAAAAAAATAAAAAGAAAACTGAAAGTCAAATAATAGCTAATTCACGCATGAAAGACATTGATATTACTGATAAGAATAGAGTTAAAGTAATTAAATGGTTAAAAAATTTTTATGATAAATATGATGTTTCTAAAAGTTTGAAAGGATTATATTTACATGGTAACTTTGGCTGTGGAAAAACATTTCTAATTTCATGCTTACTTAATGAATTAAAAATAAAAAAGAGCGTTAGCATAGAAATAGTTTACTTTCCAGAAGCATTAAGAACCTTAAAAGATGATTGGGATTTATTTGCTGATAAAATGTTTAATTATCAAAATGTTGATATTTTGTTAATAGATGATATTGGTGCAGAAAAAGTAACAGATTGGGGTAGAGATGAAGTCTTGGGAACAATTTTACAAAGTAGAATGAATGATAAGCTTCCAACATTCTTTACTTCAAATTTAGATATAAAACAATTAGAAGAACATTTATCTAATAATGGTAAAGATAGTATTAAAGCAAGAAGGATAATTGAAAGAATTAAACAATTATCTGAAGATATAGAAATGATTAGTGAAAATAAAAGAAAATAGGAGTTAAAAATGGATAGTAGAGTAGTAATAAAAGATGATAATTTAAGTTTAACAAGAATTGAAGAAAAATGTTTATATTGTGGAATGTGTAAAAACGTTTGTAAAAATAAAAATGATTTATGCGATGATGATTGCATTAGATGTGGCCAATGTATTTTGAATTGTCCATCTGGAGCTTTAGTTCCAGTTTATAATTATAAAAAAGTTTTAAATTATATCAAAGATACAGATAAAACTGTTATTGTATCTGTTTCCCCATCAGTTCGTGTAACAATTGGTGATGAATTTAAATTTTTACCAGGAGAATTCTTAGAAAAAAAATTAGTATCTGTTTTAAAAGAAATCGGATTTGATTATGTTTTTGATATTGCCTTTGGTGCTGATGTTACAGTTTATGAAGAAGCTAAAGAGTTTATAAAAAGACTTGAAACTAAAAATAATTTACCGCAATTTTCATCTTGCTGTCCATCTTGGGTTATGTATATTAATAAGTATTATAAAGAATACAGCAATAATTTATCATCATGTAAAAGTCCAATTGGTATGCAAGGTGCTATTATTAAAAATTATTTTTTAGAACTAAATAATATTAAAAAAGATGATGTTATAAATGTTGTTATTGCTCCATGTGTATCTAAGAAAAGTGAAATTAGCATCTATATAAATAAAGATGTAGATTATGTTTTAACTACTACAGAACTTGCAATGATGATAAGAGAACTTGGTATTGATATGCATAATTTAAAAGATAAAGAGTTTGATAAATTACTAGGTACTTCAAGTAAAAATGGTCTTTCTTTTGGAGTAAGTGGTGGTGTATTAACAGCTGTTATAAGAACTGCCTATTTCTTATTAAATAATAAGGCTGCTCCAGATGATATAGTAGTTTTTGAAAATTTAGAAAATTATAGTCAAGCAACAATTAATTTAGAAAAAATGACGATAAAAGTTGCTAAAGTTTATGGTATAAAAAATTTCTTGGCTATTAAAGATAAATTAAATGAGTTTGATTTTATTGAATTTATGACTTGTGATAATGGTTGCATTGGTGGTGGAGGACAAACTCTTTTAGCACCTAATAAAGCAACAGAGTATATTAACAAGAGATTTGAAAGTTTGAAAAATAATGACCATAAAATAATAGATAGTTTTGAAAATCCAGAATTAAAAGAATTTTATAGTACTATTTCTGAAGAAAATAAATTAAAAGAATTATTACATTATAAATAAAAAATTATATCCACATATTCTAGTTGTGGATTTTTATTTTTTTAAATAAAAATCGACATATTTTTTTATTTTACTTTAGTAATATTAACATGGTGATATTAAATGAAGATATATTTAGATTTAGTCTTTATTATTAATTTTTTATTAGATTTTAATATTTTATATATGGTAAATAAAATTTTAAAAAGAAATATGAAAATAAAAAAAATAATATTAGCATCTTTATTTGGAAATATTACATTAATTTTCTTATTTATAAAGTTGTACATATAATCTTCAAACTCTTCTTTGT
>JAEDGC010000027.1 GCA_016297695.1 Bacilli bacterium | reverse complement strand
ATTCTTAGAATAATCTTTTACTCTCTTAGTTATTTCATTATTTATTAGTTCATTTTTTATTTCATTATAATAATTCATAAACTACCCTCCTACTAGTCATATTACCGATAAATAGTCAATTTCCTTTTTTTTCATAAAAAAAATATGATTTTTTATCATATTTTTATTTTAAAGACATTTCTAACTTAGACTTGGCAATATTATTTTCTATTGCAACTCTTTGAACAACAAATAACATAACTATAATATTTATTGTAAAACTTCCACCATAACTTAATAAAGGGACTGGCACTCCTGTAAGAGGAATAACTGCTAAAATTCCAAGAAAATTAATTAATAAATGCATAAGAATTAAAGCGAATGTTCCATATGCTAAAATTGCGCCTCTTAAAGTGTATGCTTTTTTAGCAATTTTTAGTATCCGATAAAGAATATAAATATAACCAATAATTAATAATATTCCAAAGATAAGTCCTAGTTCTTCAACAATTATTGCAAATATAAAATCAGTATGAGCTTCTGGCAAATACAAATATTTTTGCGTAGAATTTCCAAGTCCTGTTCCAAATAAACCACCATTATGCATGGCGATAAACCCATTACATACTTGATAACCTGTATCTTCCTTGTAACGTTTGCATGGTTCTTTAAACTTAAAACGAGATAGTTGCGTACTATTAAAAAAATCATTTCCTGAATTAATAAATACTATTCCTCCAACAATTATAGCAATTCCTAAAAACTTTAATAATTTCGCTAAATTATTTTTTTCAATTGGTAAAATCATAAAAATTAAAAAGGCAATTCCAGCTAATATTACTGCTCCACCAAAATCTGGTTGCATACAAATAAGTAAAAACATTACTATAGCTACCGAAATTGGTATCAAATAATTATATAAGTTAGTATTTTTCCTTTTTATTATCCTATCATAGAATACAGCCATATAAATAATCAAAATAGATTTTGAAAATTCTGTAGGTTGTAAATTAAAAAAACCTATACGGTACCAACTTTGAGCACCATTTGATATTTTTCCATAAACAAATAATCCAACTAAAGCTGCCAAAATTCCCAAGACTAAAAATGGTGTAAAATATTTATACTTACTTGTTGGAAATTTTAAAATAATAAATCCTATAAAAAAAGAAAACAAAACAAACAATAACTGACGAATAAAAAAATAATAAGTTGAAACATTGTATCTTAATACCGCAGATACTGATGAAGCACTAAGTATCATAATTAAACCTAGTATCGAATATAAAATTGTAAAAAACAATAATGGCTTATCCATTTTACTTAACACATTCTTCATACTTTCACCTATATTAATAATATCATATTTATATGATTTTAAAAACTTATTTAAAAAAATTAGGATTTTTTAATGTCAAAATTGACATTTAACTAATAAACTATATTAGATACATAAAGGAGGTAATAAGTATGTATTATTACGGAAACAATGGCTATTACGGTGGACCACAAATGGCTTATGGAAATCCTTGCTGTAATACAGGCTATGTAGGTTATACATCTGGTTACGGAATCGGTGCTGCTATATGGATAGTATTATTTATTCTTTTAGTAATAATAATTGGTGCCGGCTGGAACTGGGGAAATAATAACAATTAAAAAAGATTCAATTTGAATCTTTTTTTTTACTTAAAGTAATATTATTCGTTTGATTTCTTTTATTCTACAATTTTTATACAATCTCCATTACTTCCACAATAACTTTTACAATCATTTGTTGTTGATTCACCTGCAGCAATATTATTTTTTACATCTAAATTATTAGAAGAAGAACCATCTACTTGACCACTTTCAGTTTTTGTGACAATTTTATAAATACCGTTACTTAACCAAATTTGGGTTTCAACCTTTCCATTTGCAGCAACCTGTACACCAACTTGACCTGTGTATACTGTTAAATTTTTATCTAAATACCCATTATCTGCCAAATATTTTAAATTATAACAAACTTTTGTTATTCCTGTTCCCATTGAATCATCGGCATATGCAGTTGTTGCTATTTTTACTATTTCTGTAGCTTCTGTAACTAATGCATTTCTTCTAGCCTTATCCATTGCTGACATAACACTTGGCATCGCAATTAAGATAATAATAGCAAGTACAACAATAACTGCTAATAATTCAACTAATGTAAAACCTTTCTTGTTATTTTTTATTTTTCTCATATTTCACACGCCCTTACTTTCTACATTATGATTATATAATATCTTTAGAAGTTTCGTCAAGGTCAATATGAAAAAAATAAAAGAAATTTACTTTTATTTTAAAACATTTAATATGTTACTAACTAAATCTATATTATCTACTACTTCACTAATTTTATCAGTAGTTCGAATTTTATATTGTTCTTTCATAGTCCTTACAAATTTTTCGTAATTTAATGGATTTCTATTTAAATATTTATACCACTCTGAATTCAATTTCAAATAACCCATCATTTTTTTATCTTGTTCTAATTTCATTTGTATATCTATTCTCATTTAATCCTCGAAAAATTTATTTATTGGTCTTGGATTTGAGGGACCACTAGCTATATTAGTTGCTATATCAGGAGTTTTTTTACCTGCTAATTCTTGAACTACACCAATTGCTTTTTGCGCAGTATTAATGTGTTTTTGAATAGATTCAGTATTTATTCCACTAAGAATATCTTGAAAATTATTTATAGAATGTTTACCTTTTGATATATATGATTGCCAAGCCTGGTCATCTTCTCCATAAATATCATATATTTCATAAAATTTTTGCCATGTCATATCGCCATTTTTTATATAATTAACCAATTCAGGATGAGATTTGGCAAATAATTTAAAACTTTCTTTTGACATAATATCACCTATAAAATTATATTAAAAAAAGTCCTCAATAGAACTTTTTTATAATTTAAAATCATCCAAGAAATCATCCATAGTAAATTCTTTAACTTCTTCTTTTTTTACAGGTGTTTTTTCTTTAATTTCCTTTTCTTCTGAATCTTTAGATTTATTATTTATATAAGATTCTTTTTCTGGTTTAATAAATACTTCATCAAGATTATATTTTGAAATATTAGAACCAGTAGATGCTAAATCCATTATCGAAATGTCACTGTTTTTTATTTCTCTTATTTCGTTATCTGATTCTAAACAAATGATATCACGAGAATTAGTTACAAATGCTTTTATTACGTTGTATACTGCTGATTTAACTTTCTTCATTAATAAATTTCCTTTTTTTGCTCTACTCAAAGAAACTAATTCATTAATTTTAATTCTCTTAGCAGTTTTATTATTTGTAAATATATTCAAATATTCATCATTATCACTAAGACTACATAAACTTATTAATTCATCATCTTTTAAATTTATTCCTTTTACACCTGCAGCTTTTGGACCAACTGTAGGTATTTCATTAGATAAATATTTTAAATAATAGCCATTTTTGGTAACTAATACTACATCTGTATTATCTTTTACAACTGAAACTAATTCATCATCATCTTTTAATTTAATAGCAGTGATAGGTTTTGAATATCTAGATACAATGAAATCTTCCAATTTAGATTTTTTAACTAAACCATTTTTGGTAGCAAGAATTATGACATCTTCTTTATTTTGTAAAACTAGTGATGAAATTATTTTTTCTTCTGGAGATATCATAACAACACTATTAACATGTTTACCTAATTCTTTCCATTTAACTTCAGGTATTGCATGAACTGGAATAAATAAATATCTACCTTGATTAGTAAATAATATTATATTATCAAGTGTACTTACTTCATAAAATCCTTTAATAAAATCTCCAGGTTTTAACATAGTATCTTCACCATTTGAAGAATTATAGCTTTTTAAACTAACTTTCTTGATATAACCTTCATTAGTAACTACTACAATAACATTTTCTTTAGGAATCATGCTTTTCATATCAAGTTTAATTTCTGTAATTTCATCCCTAATTTCTGTTTTTCTCTCATTTCCATATTCTTTTTTTATAGCTTTTAATTCGGTTTTCATAACATATTTTAAAGCATCTTCATTATTAAGTATTTGTGTCCATATACTTATATTTTTCTCTAATTTAGCCATTTCTGCTTTTATTTCTTCTATATCAGTATTCGTTAAACGATAAAGTTGTAATTCTACAATAGCTTTTGCTTGATCAAAAGAAAATTCATACTTTTCAACTAAATTATTTATTGCATCACTCTTATTTTTACTAGCTCTAATTGTAGCAATTACTTCATCCAATATACTTATTGCTTTTAATAAACCTTCTAATATATGAAATCTAAAATTTGCTTCATTTAAATCAAATCTTGTACGTCTAGTTATTACTTCTTTTTGATGAGCTATAAAAGCATCAAGAATATCAAGTATACCAACTAATTTTGGCCTTCTATTAACAATAGCAACCATATTAAAGTTATAATTTACTTGTAAATCTGTATTTTTAAATAAGTAATTTAATACTAAATCAGCATCAGCTTGGGGTTTTAAATCTATTACAAGTCTTGCTAAATTTTCATGATCTGATTCATCAATAACATCATTAATTCCTTCTATTTTTTTATCAGCTTTTATATCAAGAATTTTTTTAACTAATTGTTCCTTTACAACTTCATAAGGTATAGAATGCACTATAATTTGTTGTCTATTACCTTTTTTGATTATTTCTGTTTTTGCTTTAACTACAACTTTTCCTTTTCCTGTTGTATATGCTTCAATTAAACCATTTTTTCCTTCTACTACACCACCAGTTGGAAAATCTGGTCCTTTTAAAACTTCCATAATTGTTTCTAAACGACAATTAGGTGAATCTATTCTTTTTATTGTAGCATCTATAACTTCAGATAAATTATGCGTTGGAATATTTGTTGCATATCCAGCTGAAATTCCCGTTGAACCATTTACAAGTAAGTTAGGAAATCCTGCAGGCAAGACAGTTGGTTCTAATTCAGTATCGTCAAAATTATAAGTCATTTCTACAGTATCTTTTTTTATGTCTTTTAACATAACTTCAGCAAATTTTGATAATCTTGCTTCTGTATAACGCATTGCAGCTGGACCATCTCCATCAATAGATCCATTATTTCCATGAATATCAATAAATGTTTCACGCATTTTCCATTTTTGACTCATACGAATAAGAGCATCATATATAGAAGAATCACCATGTGGGTGAAATTTTCCCATGATATCTCCAACTGCACGAGCACTCTTACGATATGGTTTATCATGTGTAAAATGAGATGCATACATAGCAAATAGAATTCTTCTTTGTACTGGTTTTAAGCCATCTCTAACATCTGGTAATGCTCTTTCTTGAATAATTTCTTTTGAGTATCTACCAAAGCAATCTCCCATAATTTCTTCTAAAGAATAATCATATATCTTTTCTACAATTGTTTTTTCTTCTTTTTTCTTTGCCATAAAAAATTTCACCTACTTCCTAAAGTCATCTTCTAATGTAAAGTCAACATTTTCATTAATCCACTCTTTACGAGGTTCTACTTGATCTCCCATTAAAACATGGATTCTTTTTTCAGCTAAAGCTGCATCCGTTATAGAAACACGCATAAGTCTTCTATTAGCTGGGTCCATTGTAGTTTCATAAAGCTCATCCGCATTCATTTCACCAAGACCTTTAAATCTTTGAATTTTAGGTGTACCTTTAATCTTTTTCTTAGCACTCTCTAATTCTTCATCAGTTGCAATATATTCTTTTCCATGAGAAGTTTCAATTGAATATAAAGGTGGAGTAGCTATATAAAGCATCCCCTCTTCAATTAAAGGACGCATAAAACGGTAAAAAAATGTTATTAAAAGTATTTGAATATGAGAACCATCTACATCGGCATCAGTCATAATAATAACTTTTCCATAATTACTTTCACGATAATCAAATTCTTGCCCAAGTCCAGCACCAATTGCGTATTCTATTAATTTTAATTCTGCATTGGCATTTATTTCAGCAGTAGATGCTTTTTCACAATTTAATACTTTACCACGAAGAGGAAGTATTGCTTGTGTTTCTCTATTTCTAAATAATTTTGCTGAACCTCCAGCACTATCTCCTTCGACTAAGAAAAGTTCATTTTTAGCATAATCTTTCCCAGTAGCACGTGCAAGTTTTTCACTAATAACTTTTTCGCGAGAATTCTTACCCTTACCATTACGAGCAGCTTCACGGGCTTTTCTAGCCGCCTCACGAGCTAGCTTACTTTTTTGAGCTTTCTCAATTATATTTAACGCTACTTCTTTATTTTCCTCTAAAAAGAATTTTAAATTATCATAAGTAATTGTTTCCGTAACATTTCTTGCTTCTGGAGTACCAAGTTTACCTTTTGTTTGACCTTCAAATTGTAATAAATTTTCAGGAATTTTCAAATTAATTATTGCAGTAAGTCCTTCCCTTACATCACTACCATCAAAAGAACCATCTTTTGTTTTTATCAAATTATATTCTTTAGCATAATCATTGAATGCTTTAGTTATACCTGTTTTAAATCCAACTTCATGTGTTCCACCATCACCAGTCTTAACATTATTTACAAATGATATAATATTTTCATTATAGGAGTCAGTATATTGTAATGCTATATCAACTTCAATTGTATTTTTAAGTCCAGTAAAATGTAAAACTTTGTTTAAAGTTGTTTTATTTTCATTTATGTATTCAACAAAATTAGTAATTCCTTTATCATAGTGAAAATGAGCTTCTCTTTTATCTAAATCATCAATTACATCAATGGTTAGACTTGGAAGTAAAAAAGCACTCTCTTGCATCCTTTCACATATCGTTGTATACGAAAAATTACAATTTTTAAATATTGTATAATCTGGTAAAAAAGTAACTGTTGTACCAGTTTTTTTAGATTCTCCAATTGTTTTTAATGGTGATTCAACATTACCACCATCATTAAATCTAATATTAGATATTTTACCTTCACGATATATTATTACATCCATCTTTTTAGATAAAGCATTAACTACTGAGCCACCAACACCATGAAGTCCACCAGATACCTTATAATTACCTTCTTCAAATTTTCCGCCAGCATGTAAAATTGTATAAATTACTTCTGGAGTAGACTTACCACTTTCATGCATTCCAATTGGAACACCACGACCATTATCAGATACCGTAATTGACATATCTTTATTTAAAGTAATTTTAATATGATCCCCATAACCATTAATTACCTCATCAATAGCATTATCTACAATTTCCCATACTAAATGATGAAGTCCTCTTTTGTCAGTAGAACCAATATACATACCTGGTCTTTTTCTAACCGCTTCTAAGCCTTCTAATATTTTAATAGATGATGCATCATATTTCTTTTCTGCCATTTTATCACTACTCTCTATTTAATTCTCTTTTCTTATTGTAAATGAAAAACCAGTAAAAAATCAAGTTTTTACTAGTCTTTTTTATCCTTTTTATTCTTTTTTTATCTTTATTTATGTATATAACACCTTTTTAAATAGTACCATCATCCACCGCTTAAAAAAGAGGCGGTGGATGACTACTAAAGAAAAATATCAATAATTTAAAGCTTTGCTTTAAATTAACCTGCGAGAACGAGGCGGAAACCGATGCGGCTGTCCGCTCCACCAGTGTAGCTGCCGAAGTCGAACTGACCAGCTAGCACTCCGTAAGCGCAATGGCCGCCTCGAATGAACCAAGGGTAAGACGAGTTGACAAAGTCCGAATTGTCGGCATACCAATTATTGTGTTGTCTATTATTTCCGTCTTTGTCTGCATAGTAATAGAATGGACCCATCTCACCAGTGGCATCACCTAAGATTCTTTTGCTATGTGTTGTCCAGCCACTACTTGCATCATATTCATCATAATATTTACTATTATAATTAGCTAATGTTGTTGCATCAAACTCTGATGAACCATATGTATTTTTTCGATATGCTGCCATATATTCCCAAGATCCACCACTCATATCATATACTCCAGTTATATTTCCTGTTGTACTTGCTTTATATCCAGTTGTTGTGTTATATGGAAGTGTTATATCACTACTTGTTCCATATGTTCCTGGATATGAACTTTGATCTGTTCCATCAACTGCAGCATATCCAGTTAAATATGAAGAATTATTATTTATTCTTACTTCTGTATTGATTCCATATTTTGAATGAGAAAGATATGCTACTGCTCCCCATTCAGTATTTTTCATCATATGACTATCATTATCTCTTTGATAGTTGTATGCTGCTTCAAACATTGTTTTTACTGTTTGACTTCTAACAGAAGCAATTCCTGGTTTTACTGTTAAATTATTTATGTCACCAGTTGTTTCAAATTTTGCTACCCATAATCCATTTGCATTCATACTTATAAATGCTGGATGTGTCATATAATCTCCAACACTACAGTTACCACTTGCTCCACTTGTCATTGGTGTTGTGCATTCATTTGAATTACTGTCTATTGTATTAGTTAAACCAAACTTAATATTTATTTCTTTTGCAATGCTTGCTGTTGGAGTTTCTTCTATACGTCCATCAGTAGTACCTAAATTAAATATCTCATAAGAATATTTTGGTATCCATACAAAGTATGATTCAATGTTTTCTTCTGGTATTGTTTGATTATTACTATAGGCAATACTTTCATCTTTTAATATTACTGCATTTGCCCATCTTTTATTTCCATAATTATACCACTCATTTTTTATATTTGCTTTTGTAACAGTTCCATCATCAGCGATATTTACTGGTATTAAATTACTTTTTAATACGGGATCTGCTCCATTTAATATGGCTTCTTTATAATCTTCTTTCAAATCTGATGATGTACTACTAGTTACTATAATCTTTCCAGTAAATGATTTTCCCATTGTATTTACATCTTCAACATTTTCATCCATCCAAATATATAGTTTATATGTTTTAGATTCACCTGCAGTAACTACTTGGCTATTATCACTATTCATTATAGCCGCTTTTAAACTTCCTGTAGTTAAAATATATGAATTTAAAATATCATAAGTATTGTCATTTTTATCAGTATAAGTAGAATTATTATATTCTTCGTATTGTTTAGCTGTATTTATTATTGTTGGTCCAACTACATTATTTTTTTCATCTACTAATTTATAATTTAAATATGCATCTAAATCACTATTTCCTGTTGTATTTAAAGTAACATTATAGTACATGTCTGTTGAACAATTATTATTAACAGTAAAAGTATATGGTGTATTTTTCATTGCATCATTTTCGCTCATTGGATATGTATTAGTTAAGTTTATTTGATTTTCATCTGCTAATGCGAATGAAAAACAACCACTTTTTATTTTATTTGTACTATTTTGAGAATAATTCTTTTGCCAATAAGCATAAGATATTCCAGTAAATATTACCATAACAAAAATAAATATTAATACTCCAATTAAGGTTAATGGTAAAATATTATCTTTATTAAATTTAAAAATATTTTTCTTCATATTATTATACCCTCTACTCTAAATACAATTATACTAAAGAAAAAATAGTTTTTCAATCAAAACTATTTTTTTATATAAGTATCATTTTAAATTTTGTGTAATATTAACAAAAAATTCTTTACTCCATATATTTAAACTATCTATATTTTTAATAAATGGCATGACATCTTCTTTAGCTTCTTTATAATCTATTTCATTAAATTTTTGTATTAATAATTTTTTTAAATTATCTATATCAAAATTATCATTTTTGTTAATATATTTTGATTCAATTAATTTATTTTTTAATAATTCTATATTTACTTTAGTATCAGTAGCTAAAAAGAATATATAATCATATAAATCTCTACCTTTGGTTCTTGTTTTCCATCCTCTACATAAAATTGCATGTATTTTACCAGCCAGCAATGATTCTTTATCATACAGTTTTATTTGGTGAGGATTAGGTAATAATTTATACTTAAAGTCATAAGTTGCTCCAATTGCTGGATTTATATCTATTTCAAATTTAATTTTTAAATCTTTTAATATATGGTCATATTTATGTTTCTCTTCATTTGGAAAAAATTTTAATATATGTTCTAAAGTATTACCCTTTAATAAAGCAGAAGTAATATTAGAATCAATATTTTTTTGTTTTGTTTTAATTTCTAAATTAATTCCATAAGCTTTTAATTCCTTTTTGACATAAACAAAATATTTACTTAAATCAAAGTCTTTATTAGGTTGTATTAAAGCAAAATCTAAGTCTTCTGAAAATCTATCTAAATTATAAAATATTCTCAATGCTGTTCCACCATAAAAAGCAACTTCGTCAAAAAAATTACTTCTGGATAATCCAGCCAAAACTATTTCTTGAATAATCTCTTTTAAAGCATTAATTTCATCATTAGTATTTTTTATTTCATACTTAGTAAGCATTTGTTCAATCACATTATTCATTTTCATTTCTCCTTATATATTTAGCTAATAAATCTACATTTGTAGAATGATATAAATTACTTAATTTATATATTTTTTTATTATTAAGTTTTTTAAATTCTTCTTGATCTATTCTTAAATCATTAAATAGCATATTTTCTAAATTAGAATAATTAGAAAGTGGAGTTAAAGTATATAATTTATCACATAAAGCTTTTTCAGGTGATGCTATTTGGTATGAATAATTATTTTCTACTTTTAAAATTATTTCTTCAGGATAAGCAATTACTGGAACATCTCTATATGTAAATACTCCAAAATCTGTATTATATTGCTTTTTCTTTTTCTTATCACAAGTAGCACAAGTAACAGTTGTAACCCTCTCAGGAATTAAGCCGTAAAAAGATAATGCATACTCAAAAGAAATGTATGATGGACCATAAATACTACTAGCAAGTAAATATCCTGGTGTATTTGGATTAGTTTCATATAACCCAGTTATTATTTTAAATAATTTACCATCCCTAATATCTCTACTTATTTTATTATTTTTATTAGAATAATCTTTTAAATTATTCTTAGCCATATCATTAGTAATTATCATATTTTCACCTCACAATACCATTTTATGGTATTTGCTGGTGAAAGTCAATAGTTTTTAACAAGAATTAAATTTAAAAAAATAGTTTTTTACTTATCAAAAACTATTTTTCTATATATTCAATTTGCAAATGTTCATATGCTTTTTTTTCAGCAACTCTTCCACGTAATGTTCTTTTAATAAAACCTTCTTGTAAAAGATATGGTTCTATTACATCCTCTATAGTAGTTTGTTCTTCTCCAATTGATGTAGCAATTGTTGCAACTCCAACCGGCCCACCATTAAATTTATTAATTAATGCTAATAAATATTCTTTATCAATTGCATCAAGTCCAAGATCATCAACTTTTAATCTTTTTAATGCATCCATTGTTATTTCTTTAGTAATAACTGAACCATTTTCTACTAAAGCAAAATCTCTTACCCTTTTAAATAATCTATTAGCAATTCTTGGCGTTTTTCTACTTCTTTTTGCAAGTTCCAATACGGCATCATCATTTATCGGCATATTTAATACTCTACTAGTTCTTTTAATAATACTTGAAAGTTCTTCTGTAGAATAATAATTTAGTTTAGATACTATTCCAAAACGATCCCTTAAAGGAGACGATATATCTCCAGAACGTGTAGTTGCCCCAACTAAAGTAAATGGTGGTAAATCAATTTTTAAGCTTCTACTTTTACCATCTGTTCCAATTATAATATCTAATTCAAAATCTTCCATAGCAGGATAAAGTATTTCTTCAATATATCTTGGCATTCGATGAATTTCATCTATAAATAAAACATCTCCAGGTTCAAGATTAGATAAAATTGCTGCCAAATCACCCGGTTTTTCTATTGAAGGACCACTTGCTGTTTTTAAATTGCTTCCTAGTTCATTAGCTATAATGTGAGCGAGTGTCGTTTTGCCTAATCCAGGAGGACCATATAATAGCACATGGTCAAGTACTTCATCACGCATTTTACATGCTTTAATAAAAACTCTTATATTTTCTTTTACTTCACTTTGACCAACATATTCATCTAAATATTCTGGTCTAATGTTATTTTCAAAATTATCTGTAGTTATTTTTTCTTGATCTAACAATCTTTCTTCCATAAGTTATTCTCCTATTTTAATAATAATTTTAATGCTTCTTTAATTTGTTCTTCGATTTTTAAATCACTACTAATATTTGGTAATACTTTTTTAATATCTTGGCGTTTATAACCAAGTGCTTCTAAAGCTTCAATTAGTTCATTTAAACTATCATCGTTACTATTAGATTTATCAAATTCTAATTTGCCTTTTAAATCCAAAATTATTTGTCTTGCTATTTTTTCCCCAATTTTAGGAAATTTAGTAAGATATAAAATATTTTCTCTATCAATAGCATCAGCTATACCACTTACACTTCCCGTAGCAAGCATTGGCATTGCCATTTTTGGACCTAATCCTTTAACTCCAATTAATTTCATAAATAAATCTTTTTCTTCTTCACTTTTAAATCCATATAAACTATATTCATCTTCTCTAATATAGTTATATAAATAAATCTTATATTCAGTATTTATTTCAAAACTAAAAGGATTAGCAACGAATATTTGATATCCAATATTATTAACATCTACTATTATATAATTGCTTTTACTTTCAACTACTTTACCATAAATATAATTATACATTATTATCACATCCTATTTAATATTAGCACAAGAAACTTTGTTCGTCAATTAAACAAAGAAAAAATCACGAGTTTATCGTGATAATTAATTTCTTTCTTTAACTTTATATTCTTTACGCATTGACTTAATAAAGTTAAGTTTAGCACGTCTAACAAGACCTTTTTTAACAACTACTATTTTATCAATAGTTGGTGCATTAACTGGAAATATTCTTGTTATCCCAATTCCATATGATTTTTTTCTAACTGAGAAAGTTTCAGAAACTCCACTACCTTTTTTAGCAATTACTAATCCTTCAAAAGCTTGGATTCTTTCTTTTTTACCTTCTTTTACTAATACATCTACACGTACAGTATCTCCAACACGGAATTCAGGAATATCATTTTTAATGTGCTTTTCATTAATCTTATCTACTAGATTAGCCATTTTTTAAATCTTCCTTTCTATAAACTATCTTGTACAATCATGAAATTTTTTCAGCGGATTATATGCGCTTTTTTAAAAGCAAATGTATTATATCAAAAATAATTATAAAAAGCAACTATCTTCCAAGACTTCTTTTTTCATAAATTTCTTTTAAAAGAAGTTTATTATTATTTATTCCAATATTTTTTAAATATTCATTAAAAGTATTATCATTTATTTTTTCACATTTATTTTCTAAGTTTAAATCTATTAATAAATATTCATTATTATCAAATATTAAAATAAAATAATAATCATAAAAACCATAAATATCCATAATATTTAAAATTTTATTACTAATTTCTGAAAGATTTAAATCAAATGAAATT
This sequence comes from Bacilli bacterium, assembly GCA_016297695.1. Lineage (GTDB taxonomy): Bacteria > Bacillota_I > Bacilli_A > RF39 > UBA660 > RUG14121. The sequence goes on along the minus strand of JAEDGC010000027.1, from coordinate 9,560 downwards.
CTTTTATAAACAGCTTCTAAATTATCATTTAAATCTTTTCTATTTTGTGTTTCATTTAAATTAGCATTAATAATTTGCTTAACTATTAATATATTATTCATCTTCCTCTACCTCTTTTTTCATCAAGTTCTATATTTTCATTTGCATAATTATTTAAGGAATTAACACAAACTATTTTAGCTCTCAATTCATTTTCTAATATTCTAAGTTTTTTTAAATATTTTTTCTCTTTTTCTTTTTCTAGAAATTTTTGATATTTATTTAAAATTATTCCTCTTAATCTTTCAACCTCATCTAATGCAATTGTAGCATCTGATGTTGTATTATCATCATCATTAGCTAAAATATCATAAACAATGGCTGCTATTTTTTTAAATTCATTATCTATTTTTTTTGATAATATTACATCGATCATTGAGTAGTTAAACAATGTTATTTTATTTATTTTAGCATCACTATTGGTTATTCTTGGTCTAAAATCATAACCATTTTCTTCTAAATTTAATTTAATAACATTTACTTCTTCTTCATTTTTTTTAATTAAAAAACTAGACATTTTACCACCTACTTCAACAAATCATTTCTACGATTTTTGGTTTTTTCAATTCTACTATTTTCTCTAAATTCTTTTATTTTCTTATGATCACCACTAAGTAATACATCAGGTACTTTAAGTCCTCTATATTCTCTTGGTTTAGTATATGTTGCATAATCTAATAAATCATTTGTAAAACTCTCATCTAAAAGACTTTCTTTAGTTATAACTCCATCTATTAATCTTGTTATACTATCAACTAAAATCATTGCTGGTATTTCACCACCAGTAAGAATATAATCTCCTACGCTTATTTCATAATCACATAATGTTCTTATTCTTTCATCAAAGCCTTCATAATGTCCACATATAATTATTAAATGTTTAATTTTACTAAATTCATATGCCATTTTTTGATTATAAGTTTTTCCATCGGGTGTCATCATTACAACTACACTATCATCAGTTTTAATATCATCTATACAATCAAATATTGGCTCACACCTAAGAACCATTCCAGCTCCGCCACCATAAGGAGTATCATCTACCTGATTATTAGATAACTTAGAATATTTACGAAAATCAATTAAGTTTATTTCTACTTTATTAGAAGTAATTGCTCTTTTAATAATTGATTCATTAAATATACCATCAAACATTTTAGGAAATAGTGTCAAAATATCAATTTTCATATAATCAAATCCTTAGCATTCTCTGTATTAATTATTTTATTTTCTAAATCTACTTTTTTTATAAAATAATCATTATACGGAATATAAAAATCTTTATCGCCAGTGATACTTAGCAAGATATTGCCATTATTATACATAAAATCTTTTAATTTTCCTAGTATTTTTTTATTTTCTATAATGGTAAAACCAATTAAGTCTTCTAAAATATAATCATTACTTTTAAGTTTTAATTCAGTTCTATCTATATAAACATTTAATCCTTTATATTTTAAAACTTCGTTAATATTATTTATACCATTTAATGTTACCATATCATATTCTTTATGTTTACGATAAGTATTAATTATTTCTTTTTCTTTATTATTTCCAAAATATAAGGTATTATCTTTTTTGAATACTAAATCTTTTTTCAAAAAATTAGAAAGAATTCTTATTTCCCCTTTTATCCCATGAGTATTAGAAACTTTACCTATATAAATATATTTCATCTTCTACCTCCAAGTTCATACATTAATATTGATGCACTTACTCCAGCATTGAGACTTTCACAATTTTCATTCATTTTAATGGTAATATTTTTATCACATAATTCTAAAATTTCTTTTTTTATTCCGCTTCCTTCATTACCAATTATAAATGCTATTTTTTTATCGTCATCAAAAGTTTTATCACCATCTACTGTTGCAGCATAAATAGTATATCCACTCAACTTAATTTCAGGTATAATTTCTTTTAAATTTTTACGAACAATATTTATATTAAAAATCATTCCTTCACTTGATCTTATAACTTTATCATTGTATAAATCAACACAATCTTGAGAAAGAATTAAAGTTCCTATGTTAAATGCTACTGCACTTCTTATAATAGTTCCTAGATTACCAGGATCTTGAATACCATCAAGAATTACAACGTTATCGCCAGTTATTTCTTTTTCTTCTATCTTTTTTACTATAGCTATTTCATTAGTACCACTTTTTTGGCATGAAAGTTTTTTTAAAATTTCACTAGTTACTTCATAATCATAATCACTAGTAAGACCGATAGTTGAAACAACTAAATTTCTTTTTAAAGCTTCTTTAATTAAATGATCACCTTCAATTAAAAATAAACCTGTTTCATCACGATATTTTTTTTCTTTTAACTTATTCCATGTTTTTACTTTATTATTAGTTAATGATTCAATTTTCATTATACTTCCCTCAATTCTTTTCTAGCTTCTTTATATTTTGGATAATATTTGCTAACGTGATTCCAAAACTTAACACTATGATTTGCCTCATAAAAGTGACATAATTCATGTATTATAACATAATCTAATAAATGAAGTTCTTTTTTTAATAATTCAGAATTAAGTGTAATAATTTTTTTAGTAATATTATTAACACCCCATCTTGTTTTCATTTTTCTAATTCTTAATGAAAAATTAGGTATATTATTAAAATATGGTGTTATCCTTACAACTTCACTTTCAAATATTCTCTTACATTCTAAAGCATAAAATTTATTTAATGTTTTTTCATCTTTTACAAAAATCATATCTTCATTAAAATATGGTTTTTTTGTTTCATTATCATAAACAATAGTATATTTATTTCCTAAATAATTAAAATATTTATCATTTTCACTTTCCTTTAAAGTTCTTTGATACATTTTATATAATGAATTTTCATTTTTTTTAATAAGCTTTTCAATATAATTTTTACTAACTAATTTGTTACAAGTAACAACTAAAGTATTTTCATTAAAGCGAAAGTATATATTTTTATTATTTTTATATACTATTTTTATATCAACTAATGTATCTTTGATAGTTACCTGCATAAATACCACCTAGTAATATTTTAACACAATTTATGAACAGTAAAAAGACAATTCAAAAAAAGCAAAAAAAAGACTAGTAAAAAACTAGTACTTTTTTATTAACAAAAATTTCTGGTAATTGCTCTTCTTATTGTTGAGCCTAAAGTTCTACCAAATTCTAAAATTGTATTTACTGCTCTTGCTGCTGCATTAATGTATGTGGCAGTCCAACCACCACCATTTATAATAATTAATTCTTTGTTTTCTAATTTCATTATTTATTACACTTTAATGGTCTCATAAAACCATCAAATACTCCTACTATAAATATTCCAAATGCAGCAATTCCAAGCCATACTCCTTTTGATAAGGCTCCGCCAGTAATTTCATGTAAGTTTTCATCACTTATCTTCATTAACCAAATACTCCCTTCATAATTTTTTTAATAATCAAATCTTTACCATAATAAAAAGTAATTTCTACGATTTCATTATTATTTTTCTTTGTTTTGTTTTCTATTTTTATGTCTTGTATATTAATATTTCCATTACTATAAATATCGCTATAAATAAAATTTTCTGATTTATAAATTTTTTTATTTATTTTGTAATATGAACTTTGAGATATTTTTTTGACATCACTTATTACACTGCTAGATATAATTTCGTTATCCTTTACAATACCATTTGTTGTATATTTACTCATTGTTTCTTTAGTAAAAGATATATATACCAAAATTAATAAAATTAATAAATAAAATATATAAATATATCTTAATTTTTTAGGCTTTTGATAAATAAAATTAAATTCTTCTACACTATTCATAATCTTCACCTATTTTCAAAACTTTATCGAAATATTTTTCGTGATTTTTATGTGTAACATATATAAGAGTTTTATTTAAAAGGAAGGATTTCAAATTATTAATTATATCAATTTCTAAATCACTATTTACTTCACTTAAAGCTTCATCAAGTATTAATATTTCAAACTTTTTATACAAAGCTCTTGCTAATAGTATTCTTTGCTTTTCTCCCCCAGATAAATTAGCAAAGTTTTTATTAATAAAAGTTTCATATCTTAAAGGTTTATTATTAATAACTTCATCTAAATGACATATTTTACAAATTTTATTAAATTTATTTATCTCAAAATCATTATTCAAAATAATATTATTTTTTATAGTATCATCAAATATAAATTCATTTTGTGATAAATATAAAATATTAGATCTAACTGTTTGTAGAGAATAATCTAAAATATTTATATCATTTATTTTTATCATTCCTTTACTAGGTTCATAAGTTCTATTTAAAAGTTTGCAAAAAGTACTTTTACCAGATCCACTTTTTCCTTTGATCATTACGTGAGAACAGTTATGAATTTTTATACAGAGATTTTTTATATTATTTTGATAGTTATCATAAGAAAAAGTTAAATCTTTGATTACAATATCACCATTAGTAAAAGTTTCTAAACATTTTAAATTTTCTTCTTTATTATCCATAAATTCTAATATTTTTTCCATTGATGCCTTTAAATAATTATACTTAGGTATCAAATTAATAAATGATTTAATCGGATCAATCAAATATACAAAGACTGCCTCAAATGTAACAAAATTAACTAAAGATATTTTATTTAAATATAATAAATAAAATCCATAAGTAATAAGTGTGTAATGCATAAAATCAAGAATTAAATTTTTTACAAAATTTATTTTATTGATAGTTTTATTAATTTTATACATAGATGTGAGGTAAGATATAATACTACTTTTATTTTTAAAAAAAGCAAATTGTTCAATATTGTTATTTTTTATAGATTCAAATGCATTACAATATTCACTTACAACACCATTAAATTTTTCATTACATTCGATGTTTTCTTTTATCATTCTATAAACAAGTTTATTAGTTATTATGGCACTTATTAAAAACAAAAAGATAAAAATAATTAGTACCATTAATAATAATTTACTTATAAAGTATAAAACAATAAAAGATGTTATTGCTAAAAATAGATTCATTATTGTGCTAATAATAACTTCTGATACCATTTCATGTAGATTATTAAGTTCTATAACTCTAGTTATGATTTCACCTGATGACCTATTCTTAACAACTCTAGAAGGAAGATTAAAAAATTTACTTAAAAATTCAGTATTTAATTTATAATTAATATTTTTTATTAAATAATTTTTATAATAAGAATTAATAAATTCAAATATTAATTTACTCAAATATAAAAATGCAAATAAAACTGCTATTAATTTAAGATTGTCCTTGCTATCAAAATTATTAAAACTAATTTTAAAATACATGCTATTTAAAACTGTAAAAAAGATGATAATAAAACCAGTTAATAAAATATTACCAAAAAGTTTTTTATTTTCTTTAAGCATTTGATAAATATTTTTGAAAATACTAGTTTCTTCTCTTTTTATTATTTCATTTCCTTTTGGATAGCATACTACTACTATGCCACTAAATATTTCATAAAACTCATTTAGAGGCATTTTTACTACTCCTTTAGCTGGGTCCATTATAACAATATAATTTTTAGTAACTTTATAAACTACTACAAAGTGATTTAGACCATTTTTTAGTTGCAAATGTAAAACAGCTGGCATTAACAAATCTTTAGTGATTTTATCAGTTTTTAATCCATAAGAATCAAAACCATATTTATTTAATGCACTTATTAAATGATATGCTGTTGTTCCATTTACATTGGTATAACAATCATTATGAATTATTTCTAATGGAACAAAACCGTTATAATACTTCAAAATTGAGGATAAACAACATGGACCACAGTCTTTAATGTCTCTTTGTTTTACTACTGGAATTTTTTTCATTTTTTTCTCCCTTCTACTAGTTATATTACCGATAAATCCTCGATTTCCTTTTTTTTTACTTAAATTTATTAAAAAAAATCATCTTTTTCGATGATTTTTAGTATTTTTTTTATTTTTTTTCGTATTTCTCATTAAAATAAATTCTTTTTGATTATCTTTGTTTAGCTTTGGAAAGGCCTTTAACAATCTACTAGGAAATATTTTAAATTTAGCAACTCTTTCTTTTAAAGTTTTTTCAAACATTAAAGGTATTTTACTAAGTTTTTCTTTTTTTAGTTCTTCAACAATTATTAATCTATTTCTTAAATTAAATGCTACAATACATGAATAAACTATATCAGCAAGTAAAATTATCGTTATTATAACAAGCGATATATTAAGTGTTAAAGAAGGAATTATTTTTAAAAATTTTTCTACTATAGGTTGGGCAATATATATTATAACAATAGCTCCCACACCAAACATAAATGAATTTAATAAACATATTCTACCGTTTAAATTATACTTATGATCATAGTAATCCCACCACATATTATGAAATATTTTTTCCAGTAGAAAGCTTGTAAAATATTCTAATGCTGAACAAATAATCATTCCAAAGACGAAAACTACTATGGGATCACTTTTATATCTTAAAAGCATACAAAGGATAAATATAGAACCTAATCCATAAATTGGAAGTAATGGTCCACATAAAAAACCTCTTGGCTTAAATTCTTTATCTAATATGGCAACAAACAACATTTCACATATATAACCTAAAAAACTATAAATTATAAATAAAGTATATAAATAAATTAAAAATTTCATATGTTGACTCCCTCTACTTATAACATTATATCACGAAATAATTTTTTTAGAATAAATAGTTATACTACTTCATAATATTTATTAGATTATCGGAGGAAATGATTATGATTAATAAACAAAGTTTATGGTTTGTAACCCTATTTAGTATGATTTTAGTTTTAAGTATTTATTATGTAACAATGAAAGATGATTCGCTTGCTACTATTAAATCTTTAGATAATACAGATCAAACTGAAGAAGTTAGTGTTACATCAAGTAGTGCACTTGTTGCATTAAGAGTAGCAGATGATGAGGCAGTTCTTGCTCAAATGGAAGATTTACAAACAGTTCTTTTAGATGAAACATCTACTATTGAAGAAAAGAATAATGCTTATGAATCATTACAAACAATTAATGCAAATAAAGGGAAAGAAGCTGAAATTGAAGAACAAATTTTAAAAGAATACAATCTAGATTCTTTTGTCAAAATCAAAAATGATCGTATTAGCATAACAATTGGAAGTAATGAACATGATACAAAATTAGCTAATAAAATAATGAATACTGTTCAAAATATGTACGATGTTAAAATGTATATAACAATTAAATTTCAAAAATAGCATATTCTAGGCTTTAACTCTCACTTTAAATAAACACATTCATAATATAAAATAGGTGTATAAAGAAGAAAGTGAGGGAATTTCTTGAAAAATAGTATATTAACAAATCGTGAAAAAGAAGTTTTCGAATTATTAGTTTTAAATAAATCTACCAAAGAAATTGCTGATTTTTTAGGAATTAGTGAAAAAACAGTCAGAAATCATATATCTAATGCAATTCAAAAATTAGAAGTAAAAGGAAGAGCTCAAGCTGTAGTAGAATTGTTAAAACTTGGTGAGATCACTTTATAAAGATGAATTTTTTCATCTTTTTTTGTTCTGAATTTAAATAATTATAATATATTTTAATAGGTGATAAAATGATTAAAAAATCTGCTGCAAAACGTATTATGATAGCATCTATTGCCCTATTAATACTAGTAATAACTTATCTATTCCCTACTACAAGCGGAAGTAATAGTATCAATCAAACATTATCGTATATTGAACCAAACAAAACTACAATTTACTTGCTTGATAATTCAAATATGGTAGCAAGAACTAAAACTATTACAAAAGAAAATAAAGATGTAATAAATAAAGCTACGCAAATAATCAATGCCCTTATAATAAATAGCCAAGCATCTAAATATAACCCTTCTGGATTTAAAGCAATAATTCCTGAAAACACTAAAATCTTATCCATAAGTTTAAGTGAAAATATTTTGAAAATAAATTTTAATGAAAATTTTTTAAATACAGATTCATATAATGAAAATAAAATGATTGAATCACTTATTTATTCACTTACAGAATTAGATGAAATAGATGGTATTATGATTTTTGTAAATAATAATATTTTAGAATGTTTGCCTATTTCTAAGAAAAAATTACCTGATGTTTTAGATAGAAAATATGGGATAAATAAAATTTATGAATTTGATGATGTAAAAAATACAAGTCAAACGACTATATATTATTTAAGTGAATATGAAAATACAAAATATTATACTCCTGTAACTTTTATTACAAATAATAATGAAGATAAAATTGAAGTAATAATTGAAAAACTAAAAACTTCTCCGATTAATCAAACTAACTTAATGAGTTATCTAGCCTCTTCTGCTGAACTTTTAGATTATGAAATAACTGAATCTAGTGTAAACTTAACATTCAATAATTATATATTCGATGAATTTCATGATAAAGATATATTAGAAGAGGTAAAATATACCATTGGATTATCTATTAAAGATAATTATGACGTCGATGAAGTGGTTTTTAATGTAAATGGTGAAAAAATTGATAATTTTGAATTAAATTCTCTTGAATAATTGTAAATTTTATTATATAATCAGTTTGTTACAGCTGATTTGTCCTCGTAGCTCAGCTGGATAGAGCATACGCCTTCTAAGCGTACGGTCGCAGGTTCGAATCCTGCCGGGGACACCAGATTGATAGGAAACTCGAACTATATAATGGCTCGAGTTTTAATATACAAAAATATACGGTAAAATATATTATATAAATTAAATAATTTTGATAATTTAGAAACACACTTGTAAATTGACATAATCAATTACAGTTTAATATATGAAGAAGTAATAGTATGCTCGAATTAATAGATTATAATGAAAAATATTCTGATCTAATAATATAATATATATTTGTAGATATCTACTACACTCGCACCAGATTGTCTTTTATTCGAACTATTTATTTTAGTTCGATTTTTTTTATATTTCATTAAGATAAATATTAAGTAATTTTAGGTAAGTATATTTATAACAGATGACAATTTTATTTTATAAACGCAAAAGTTATTCCACTACACTGGAATAACTTTACTTGAATTATCAACTGATTTGTCGGATGAAAATACTAGAATAAGAGAATTTAGTGCTTTTGATGATATAGAAGATTCTGAAAAATATATAATTACTTTATCTAAGGAAGATTATTCTAATAATGGTATTAAACAAATAAATATTTTTGTTTTTTTAATGAATGATAACTTTTAATTTAATATAAAATAGTCTATAATTTTAGTAGTTAGTAGGTTTATTATTTACTATCATCTTTATCCTAGAAGTTGTTAGATCTGCTTCTTACTGATACCAGATTGATAGGAAACTCGAACTTTTCGAGTATATTTTAAAACGACTTGCCGAAAAGTCGTTTTTATGTTAATATGTATTTAGCAAGAAATTTTGCATATAATAAAAACGGGAAATACTTAACTTTGCGATGTTGAGTACTTACCCTAAATAATTAGTTCAGTA
>JAEDGC010000088.1 GCA_016297695.1 Bacilli bacterium | reverse complement strand
TTTATATAAATGATAATGTTTTTATTAAAAATGGTACTATAATTAAAGTAGCAATAATACATTTCCAAACTTTAAACTTTGCATCAGCTAATTGTAAATTCATACTAAATAATAATCTATCAGCATCCACTTCTTCGTCTTCTTTATATAATCCATCAGCTTTCATATCTTTTATAAGCATTTCTATATCTTGACTATATTCTTTATAACATTCTTTAGTATTTTTCAAATAAACTAATGCTTCTACAATCTTTCTAAATCCAAATAACACCATAAAAGCTTCTAAACCTAAAGTTCCATATAGCACTAAATCCATACTCATAATTATCATCTCTCCCTTTTATTTATTATTTATACTTATATTATACTTTATTACTATCTAAATGTCAATACTTATTTTGAAATTTCTGAGGAAGTTTTATGCTTCCTCTAATCCTACAACTTCAACATTACTTTGAACTATATCAATCAATTCATGTATATTATTTACCATAAATGTTAATGCAAATATATCAGCATGTCGCTCTTGAGTAATAGTCCTATATAATACACTTCCATCCATACCCTTTTTCTCTAATTTATCAACTTCATCATATAAAGGTTTTGTTCGTTCTGATAATTCATTTAAACTCTTACCATCATGAATCATTGTTAAATATTCGAATGCGTGACCTACCTCGTGAAGAAAACTGAACATTATTCCTAATATTTCAACATCTACCCCATAATCATTAGCCATTTTATATATATCAAAATCATGTAATCCTTTTAATGCTTTAAACATTTTCTCTTCTGACTCGTCTATAAAATAATTTTCAGCATAACATATATCAAATTCAGCTTGTGTAAAAAATGAGTATCTTGATATGTCACTATGTATTGAGAATATATTATCACCATATAATTCAGTAAATCCTATTTGTAAGTTTCCTAGAAAATCTTTTTTAAACACACCTTCATCATCACATAAATCTAATATACCTTTAATTACTCCTCTATTTAATTGATATTTTTTCATATTACTAACCTCCCATTTTTTTATTTATTATACTTATATTATATCATCTTACTAATCTAATGTCAACTATTATTTTGAAATTACTGAAGGAGTTTTTATACTCCTTCTACTGGCTCACCAGCTAATACTTCACCAGTTTTTGTATCTAATACTATTAAATTATTATTTTTGCAATGGTTACAACGATATGCATGACGTTTAAATTTTGCTAAAGTATTTTTATTCATTCTATGATATACTGCAACAGGTCGCTCAGGATTACATTCACAAATAACATGATATCTATAGTCTTGTTTTGTTTCCTCAATTGTTCTTTCATATCTTGCACTTTTATCTTTCATTTCTAATTTTTCACAAATACCTTCCCATCTTACATCATGTTGACAATTATCTTGATATATTTCAGTAGCTATATAGTGTGCTAATTCATGTAATATCGTATTTTCTATCTTATCCTCTTCATTATTTTCTAATACATATAAGCTAAATCCAAATTCCATTGGAGTGTATTCTCTTCTTATAAATCTATAATATCCTCTATTATTATGTCTACGATTAAATAATATTGGAAAATCTACATGTTTAATATTTTCATTATATTTTTTATTAAATTTATCAATCTCTTGATTCATAAATCCTCTTATTCTTTTTTCAGCTTCCTCTTTATTTATTTTTCTCATATATAAATCCCCCTTTATTTATTTATCTTTATACTATAATTATATATGTTTATCTATATAATGTCAACTATTATTTTAAAAAAACTGAGAGAAATTTGTTCTCTCTTAAAGATTTAGTCTAGACTTAAACCCTTCATAATTTTTTATACATTCTTCTATGTGTGTTTTAATATATTCATGTCTTTCAACTGCTTCATCTATACTATCATGTAATTCTTGATATAATTCAAACCAACCAGTAACCTCATTTTCTTCATTTGCTGGGAATATCATAGTTTCTAATCCATTATCAAAAGTAAAATTTGTACTTACATAATACCACTTATTATTTACCTCTACAAAATCCATTAAATGTTCCATATTACCATCTCCTTAATATTTTTATTTGTTGCCTACTGAGGAAGATTATACTTCCTCTAATTTTAACATATAATTTTTAAACATATTATTTATTAAATCATCATTCTTTTTATTAATCTCTTCTACTGCTCTTTTACTTTCTTTATTATATTCTTCTATTTGAATTTTTATCTTTTCTATTTCCAATCTTACGTTTTCTAACTTATTTTCTATCTCTTCTATTTCTTTTGTTATTTCTTCTATCTTTTCTTCTTTTCTTAAACGTCTTCTTTTCTTTTTTAACTCACAACTTTTATTAAATAAATCCTTTTCTTCCTCTATTAAAAAATGATAACCAGTTTCTTCTTTTATTTTCTCTTCTGTATATTCTATTACTTTTAATATTTCTTCTTTTGTTTTATCCATTGATTCTTCATTTTCTTTAAGTTTAGTAAACATTTCTTTACCATATACATCTACAAATTGTTTTATTTTTTCTAATACCTTACCCATTTCTATATAATAAATCATTGTATTTCTAGAACTTGTTAAACTGCTACAATCAGTTATATTACCATCTTTATCAAATCTTACAGTAAATGATTTATCCCAAGTATCTATGTCTCCACCTAATTCAAATACTACTTCTAATTCTTTTTCATCCCAAGTAAAAGGAAATCTGTTTGAAAATAATCTCATACCTTCTATTTTTATCATATATACCTCCTATAAGTTTAAGGTTCTTCAACCATATTTTTTTTATTTCTTATTTATACTATAATTATATCATCTTATTAATCTAAAGTCAACTATTATTTTGAAAATTTCTGAGGAATTTTCATTCCTCTAATTTCTTTGCTATTTCTTCTAAATCAAGACCTTCTTGTAATATCTTAATATCCTCTTCTGTTAAAAAATTTAAATCCTTTTTAGCCTTTTCTATTAGTTTTTTATCCATAATGCTATATAACCAATTTATAAAATTTACAAATAAAAGTGATAATACAATCACCAATGACAAATCAAGTATAATTTTTATTAATAACATCATAATCCTTCCTAAGTAAATAATAAACCTATACTGCATATAAACATCATTACTGCCATAAAGTAATCTTCGTCTTCAAAAGAGAGAAAACCTCCTATAAATGTAATAATTGCAAGTATTATATTAAATATCTTCATCTGTATTCCTCCTATCTATATTTTATACTATAATTATATATGATTATTTATGAAAAGTCAAGTAATTTTAAAAATTACTGGGAGAATTTTTTATTCTCCCTCTTTTTTAAATAGATATTCATATATTAACATACAATTTCTAGTGCCTAATTCTTTCATATTGTTACGTTTTTTAAATTTATAAACATCACAAGTATCACAACATCTATAATTACAATAATTTTCAAAATCTTTGCAACGTTTTATCATATCTTCTAAATCTTGTTTATCTATTTTATTTTCCTTATATCTTTCTATTAACTCTTCTTTAGTCATATAAAGTAGTTTATCAAGTGCAAACTCTAGTAAATCACTATCATTAAAAACCTTTTTTAACATCTCTTCTGAGCATACATAACCACTTTCTTCAAATCCATAATTACCTTCTTCGGATATAAAATCTATTGTCAACTCTTTTCCCTCTAAATTCCTCATACCACTTAAAAATTCTAATTTACCATAATGTCTTCTTACCTCTAAATTGTCTCTTAATTTTACTCTATCTCCAATTTGAAATTTACCCATATTTACCAACTCCTTTTTATATTATACTTATAATTATATATTATTATTTATATAATGTCAAGTAATTTTAAAAAATACTGGGAGAAAATTCTCCCTATTTATTAAATAGATATTCATATACTAATATACAATTTCCAGCACCTATTCCATTGCGTTTTTTAAATTTATAAACATCACAAGTACTACACTCTGTCTTACTACAATGGCTTTCTAAATCATTATAACGTTTTTTCATATGTTCTACTACTTGTTTATCTATTTTATTTTTTTCATATTCTTCTCTTAACTCTTTTTCTAATTCCTCTTTAGCTATATTAAGTTTACCAAGAGCAAACTCTAGCAAATCACCATCACTAAAAACTTTTTCTAGCATTTCTTCTGAACAGTAATAGTTGCCTTCTTCAAATGTATAGTCACCATCTTTATCTATATAATCTATTGTCAATTCTTTTCCTTGTAATTCTTTCATACCACTTAAAAAAGTCACTCCTCCATATACTTCTCCTACTTCTAAATCATCTCTTAATCTTACCTTATCTCCAATTTTAAATTCATTCATACTATCATCTCCCTTTTTATATTATACTTATATTATATATTATATTTATTTAAATGTCAATGACTTTTTTGTAACCCAATTTTGATTTTTCTAAAAGTACAGTCTATAGCATTAAATTCAAAATCTATATCTATATCAAATTCTTCTTCTAAATGTTTTAATATTATTCCTATATCACTGCGTATTTTAACTTTTTTATCACTTAACATTATATATTCACTATCACTTGTATACAATGTTCCAAGATATTTCTTTTTTATTAAATCTTGTTGTCTTTTATAATTCTGATAGTCTTCCTCTAAATCTGATAATTGTTTAAATATATCAAATAGATATAATATTTCTTTATCATTTCTATTTTCATAATGTAATATTTCAAATTTAAAATAATCATTTCCTATTATTACCCTATGGTTATAAGATACCGTTCTTCCTATAAAATCATTAATATAATATGTATCAGTATCACTTAATACTGAGATAGATTTAATACGATAATCTCTTAAATCTATCTCCATATCATTTAAGTTAATTTTTCTATATATATTATCAAATATATTACTCATATTTTTCCTCCATTATTCTATCAAAATCTATACTTGTGCCAGTTTCAATTTTAGGAGTGCCAAATCCATAATATGTTTTTAACCAGCTATACAATTCAAACTCAAAATCAGTAATACAATCAAATTCTATTTCAGCTATTGCAACTTCAATAATTGT
>JAEDGC010000087.1 GCA_016297695.1 Bacilli bacterium | reverse complement strand
CATAACAAGCATATTTTAATGCTCCTTTAATTGCTTTTAATATTCCTTTTAAATAACATTTAGAATAACTATGTTCTACATATAATTGATTTATAAAGTTTTGTATAAGTTCTGAATCTATTTGAGATAGTTTATACATACCTAACTTTGGTTTTAAATGAACCTTAATAATATTTAAATAAGTAACTATAGTTGCATACTTTAAATTAAAGTTACAATAGTTATCAATCCAATAATCTAAATAATCTGCGAATGACATATCTCTATTCTTATTCTTCTTACCATAATAGTAATATTCATTATATGCTAATGCTCCTTCATGTAATGCTTCCTGTTTAGTTTTAAATCCTGACTTTGTTAGCCACTTTCTTGTTCCATCAATAGATGCTATTTCAATTCGGTATTCATATACCTTTCCACGTTTTCTTACGCTTACCATTCTTTGTACCTCTTTCCTAATTTATGGTAAACAAAAAGCCATCAAATTTTGATGACTTTTATCTAACGTGTTGTCCACGAATAATATACTAAATTTTCATATAAATTATGCATTTTTGTCCACAATCTTAAATTTACGTGGACAAAATGTGGACAAATAGCCATTTTTGAGTGTTTTTTACGTGGACAAAATCCTCGCAAACCCTTTATTTATCGCTACTTACCACAGCATTGTTTATATTTTTTCCCTGAGCCACATGGGCATTGTTCATTTCTTCCAACTTTTTTAGATTGAATAGTTATTCCTTTATCCCTATTAGTCTTACCTTCTTTATTAACTTGTTTTCTTTCAACATTTTGTTCAATACTTGCTTTAAGTAAGAATTGGGCAATACTAGAATTTATTTTATTCTCTAATTCATCAAATAATTCATATCCTTCAATTGTATAAGCTTGTAATGGATTAACTTGTCCATAACCTCTTAACATAATTGCTTCTTTTAGTTGTTCCATTGCAGTTATATGATCTACCCACAAATTATCAATAATTCTTAAAGAAATAGCTTTTTCGAATTCATCAAATCTTGGAGCATCTTTTATTTTATCATTGTAATCTTTAATTAATAAATCGTAAATATAATCAATTAATTCGTTATCATTTAAATCTTTTACATTTTCAAAAGACAATTTATTTTTCTTTAAATAATTAGTTGTTACATATTCTATAATTTCTTTTTTATCGTCTTCTGTTATATATCCTTCTGGTTCAATATGAGCATTAACTAATCCTTCGATTGCTTCTCTAAAAGTTTCTAGTACTCTATCATGAATATTTTCTTCATCAAGTATTTCGTTTCTTCTTGAATAGATGATATCTCTTTGTTGATTCATTACATTATCATAATCAAGTAAATTTTTACGCATATCAAAGTTATTTCCTTCAACTTTCTTTTGAGCTGTTTCTATACTTTTAGTCAAAGCTTTAGAACGTATACATTGATCATCTGTTATTCCTAAAGATTCAATCATATTTTTAATTTTATCTGTTCCAAATCTTCTCATTAAGTCATCTTCAAAAGATACAAAGAATTGGCTCATACCAACATCACCTTGACGTCCTGAACGTCCACGAAGTTGGTTATCAATACGACGTGATTCATGCCTTTCAGTACCAATTACACATAAACCACCAAGTTCAACTACTCCTTCACCAAGTTTGATATCTGTACCACGTCCAGCCATGTTAGTTGCAATTGTTATAGCACCTTTTTCTCCAGCTTTTGCGATGATCTCTGCTTCTCTTTGATGATTCTTAGCGTTTAACACTTCATGTTTTAATCCAGCTTTATCTAGTAATTTAGATAATTTTTCATTATTTTCAACTGAAATAGTACCAACTAATATTGGTTGACCTTTCTCGTGAATTTCTTTTATAAATTTAACAATAGCTTTATATTTTCCATTTTCATTAGAATATACTAAATCTGGATAATCAATTCTTGCTATAGGTTTATTTGTTGGTATACAAATAACATACATATTATAAATATTTCTAAATTCTTCTTCTTCAGTTTTAGCTGTTCCTGTCATACCAGATAGTTTATTATACATTCTAAATAAGTTTTGGAATGTAATTGTTGCCATAGTTTTAGTTTCAGCATTGATTTTTACTTTTTCTTTAGCTTCTAATGCTTGATGTAATCCTTCGCTAAATTGTCTACCATGCATTAAACGTCCAGTAAATTGATCAACTATTATTACTTCACCATTCTCAACAACATAATCTACATCTTTATGAAATCCATAATTAGCTTTTAAAGCATTATTAATATGGTGTACTAACGATTGATTATTTATATCATATAAATTAGCAATATGCATTATTTTTTCAATCTTTTTACTTCCTTCTTCTGTAAGTGAAACATTTTTAGTTTTTTCATCTATTGTATAATCTTCTTCATTTGTAAGTTTTTGTACTGCACTATTTGCATCGATATATAAATTAGCAGAATTTACTTGTCCACCAGATATTATAAGCGGTGTACGAGCTTCGTCTATTAAAATTGAATCAACTTCATCCACAATACAAAAATTAAGTGGTCTTTGAACACGATCTTCTTTTATTGCAACCATGTTATCTCTTAAATAATCAAAACCAATTTCATTATTAGTTGAATACAATACATCACAATTATACGCCGCTTGTTTTGCTTGAGGGCTCATTTCTCTTAAATTTAATCCAACTGTTAATCCAAGAAATCTAAAAATATTTCCCATCCATTCAGAGTCACGTTTAGCTAAAAATTCATTAACAGTAATTATATGAACACCTTTACCTGTTAAAGCATTTAAATAAGTTGGCATTGTTTCAGTTAAAGTTTTACCCTCACCAGTTTTCATTTCAGCTATATTACCATAATGAATAGCAAGACCTCCAACAACTTGAACAAAATATGGTTTTTCACCAATTACACGATAAGCAGCTTCTCTTACTACTGCAAATGCTGGTACAACAATTTCTTCTAAATCGCCACCATTTTTTTCTAGTATCTCTTTAAATTCATTTGTTTTTGCTTTTAATTCATTATCAGTCATAGCTTGCATTTCTTCATCAAGTGCAAATACTTCTTCTGCTATTTTTTCAAACCTTTTTAATTCTTTATATTCTGAGTCAATTAGTTTTCTAAATATGCCCATTTATAATCATCTCCATAATAGTTATTGTAACATAAAAAAAAAGAGTTTTAAACTCTTTTTGTTATTTAACATTGATTATTCCGTAACTTCCATCTTTTCTTAAATATAGAACTGATACACATTCTTCATCAATATTTTTAAATACAAAGAAATCATGTCCTAATAAACTTGATTGTAAAACTGCTTCTTCTTCATCCATTGGTTTCATTTCAATGTTTTTTCTTTTAACAATTTTGATATTTTCTTCTTCATTTGTTTCAACATCAAAATCTAATACAATATCCATTTTGTCTACATTTTTATATTTATTATTTAATCTTGTCTTATTTTTTCTAATTTGTCTTTCTAATTTATCAATTACTTTATCAATTGCAGAATAAAGATCTTCGTTTGTCTCTTCTGCTCTTAATGTAAATCTGTTAGTTGGAATTGTTACTTCAATAGTTTGATCTAAGTTTTTGACTTTAATCACTACATGTGCTGTTATATCAGCATTTTTTTCAAAATATTTATCTAACCTTTCCAATTTACTTTCAATAGTTTCTTTAATGGCCTTAGTAACAACTAGTTTATCACCGCGTATACTAATTTTCATTTAATCACCTTCCTTAGGTTAATTATAACATTATTACGAAAAAAAAACTACTTAATTGTAGCTAATTCCACTTCAACTACATCAGTAGCTTGTAATCCTTTTGGAGTTTCAATTAATTTGAATTCAACAATTGCACCCTCTGTAAGAGTTTTATATCCTTCTTTATTAATTGCACTATAATGAACGAAAATATCTTCTTTGTCATTATATTCAAGGAATCCATAACCTTTTTCGTTATTGAACCATTTTACTCTACTTCTCACTAATCTCACCTCTTCTTCCTTCATCTAAAACTTTACTACTGCCTCGAGGATGTTTCAACAAAATAAGTTCGACAAATTTTGCAAAACACAAATAGATGATACTACTTCTTTAATATTTTTTGTCGTATTTTGTTTTAAATATATTTAATTTTGTTTAAAATAATATTTTATAATTTAAATTTCTTTTTTAACATTAATAAATGTTTTTTAAAAAACATTTAAAGCAATAAATAACTTTTTTTATAAAAAAAATTTTATAATGACCTTGTTAATAAAGAGGTATGATAAATGAGAGAAGTATTTGCCGATAAAAATTTGAATTATATTTCTAAATATTACCAGTTATCAAATACAGAAAAAATCAAAATTAAATATGGTTTAGAAGTTTTGTATACTGTTATTACAAAAACAATAGGTATATTGCTTATGTCACTTTTTCTAAAAACATTTAAAGAAACTATAATTCTAATGGGATTCTATTTACTTCTTCGACTATTTTCACATGGTATTCATGCAAAAAAAAGTTCCCATTGTTGGGTTGCTTCAATCCTAACTTATGGAGCTTTTCCTTTATTAATAAAATATTTTGTGATTAAAAAAATTTATATATTAATTATGAGTACTATTGCTTTTGTGTGTTTCATAATTTGGGCTCCAGCTGATACTCCTAAAAAGCCATTAATAAATAAAAAGAAAAGAATTATTGATAAATTATTAACATTAATAATTTCAACAACTCTTATGTTTGTTGTAATCTTATCCAAAAATTCTCTAATTAATAATTGTATATTCTTTTCTTATATTATGAGTACTATTTCAATTAATCCATTAACTTATAAATTATTTAAAATACCATTTAATAATTATAAGAAGTATAAAAATGGTTTGAATTAATTTATAAAACAGACTAGAAATGGAGGTATGTATGAAATTATTTTTCGGATTGATTGCTTCAATTGGATCTTTACTTGCTGCTTCTGCTTCAACTGGGTGTATAAGTTGGTTTTATGATGAACCTGAATGCCCTGAATCATTATTAAAATAAAAATGTAATTTTACATTTTTATTCAGAGTGTAGACAAACCCCTAGATTTTTCTAGAGGTTTTCTTATGAATAAATT
>JAEDGC010000086.1 GCA_016297695.1 Bacilli bacterium | reverse complement strand
AATTTCTCGCACACTTATTTTTCTATTGTTATAATCTTTGTCGCTACTTTCTCTACAAAAGTTGTATCGTGTTCAACAAAGATTAGTGTTGGATTATATTTTAAGATTGAGTCCTCTATTTGTTCTCTTGTTAGTATATCTATATAATTCAATGGCTCGTCCCATATATAAATATTAGCTTGTTCTGATATACTTTTTGCAATTAAAATTTTCTTTTTCTGTCCTTCGCTCATTTCTTCAATTTTAGTATCAAAATCTAATTTTGAAAATCCCATTTTAGATAACATTGCTTTAAAAATACTTTCATCTATTTTATTATCTTGTGAAAAGTTTTTTAAGTTTCCTTTTAAATAGTCTGTATTCTGTGATACATAAGATATTTTTAAGTCATTTGCTATTTTTAATTCTCCGTTATATTGTATCTCTTGACCTAAAATCAATTTTAATATACTTGATTTTCCTATTCCATTTTTTCCAACTATTGCAATTCTATCTCCATTTTCTACTTCAAATGAAACTGGAGAGAATATTATTTTTTCATTGTATTTTATTTGTAAGTTATTTGCTAAAATCAATGGACTTTTTCTACTTCCTATTGGAATTATTTTTAAACTATCATTTCTATCTATATTTTTTAATAAATTAGTTTTTTCATCTATTGCCTTTTCAATTCGCCCTTCCATAACTTTTGACTTTTTCATCATTTTAGCAGACTTATGTCCTAGGTAACCTCTGTCTATCTTTGATTCTGAATTGCTTGTTTTATATTTTGACTTTTCAACCTCATTAGACCATTTTGCAGTATTTTTTGAAGCAATTTCAAGTTTATTTATATCTTTTTGTAATTTTTCATTTTGCATTATTTCAAAATTATCTTGTCTGTCTTTATTTTCTTTCCAAGATGAAAAATTACCCTGCTGTATTTCAATATTAGTGTTATTTATAGAAATAATATGATTTACAACTTTATCTAAAAAAATTCTATCGTGAGATACTAATATAAAACCTTTTTTCTTTTCCAAATAATCAACTAAATTATTTCTTGTTTCTATGTCCAAATGGTTTGTAGGCTCATCTATAAGCAAGAAATTATTTCCTTTTAAAAATAAGCTAATTAAAAGTATTTTTATTTGTTCTCCACCACTTAATAAATTAAAATTTCTATAAAGAATTTCTATATCACTATTTAATAAATTCAATTCTTTTATAATTTCCCAATCCTCAACATTTGGAGCAATTTCATTTACTATCTCTATTGACATTCTATTTTTATTAGTTACTTCAAAAGGAAAATAATCAACATCTACACTTTTTGATATTGTTCCTCTATATTCATATTTTCCCTGTAATAGCTTTAAAAATGTAGTTTTTCCTTTACCATTTCTACCTATTAGTCCTAATTTCCAATCTGTATCTATATTAAATGAAACATTTTCAAATATATTATTAAAACTTCCATCATATCCAAAAGTCAAATTATTTACACTTATTAAAGACATTGTTCCTCCCTACAAATTACTATTTGTTTCATTATATCATAAAAATAGAGTAATTATTAAATCAAACTCTTAACTTAAATGTTTTAGGTGCATATTTATAAGCGATAATTAATGAAATCAATGAATATATAATACAAAAAGCACTCATTAATATACCAAAGCTAAAAGTTGGTATTTTTTTACCTATAAGAATATAAGCTACAAAATAAGTTAACCATTCTACTACTTTATATGTACTATTTTTTATTTCAGTATTTATATTATATGGCTGTAACAGATAATACATAACCAAATAATGTACTGAGAAGAATACTGACATTGCAATAATAGATATAAATATAATTAAATAATTCAAATTATTGTCCGTACCACCTGTTAAAAATAATAGCAATGCTAATCCTAAACCAATAAAAGTTGCAGGTATTAAGTTCAAAAACATTAGTGTTTTTAATCTTTCTTTAAATACTCCTAATATAACTTTTGGAGTCCTATAAATTCTATATGTTAACATACTATGATCACAATTCATAAACATTGCTTGCGTCATTGTTGTTCCTCTATTTAGTAAATACATTACAAACACAAAATATGGCAAATATGTAAGCGCTAGACTATTTAAATTTTGTTTCAAATCTGGATTAAGAAATACTGCTATATATAATATTAGAAAAATACCTATAATTACCAAAGTTTGTTTTTTTATTGCCATAGTTAATATCTTATTGTGTCTTTTTACAAATAACTCGTGAAAATAAGCAAAACCTGTTCTATTACTGGTAATATCTCCATTATATTCTATTCTTTTTGCAACATTTTCTCTTATTGTTTTTGTACTACTTGCATTTTGTACTGCATACACATTTTCATTTGTTAAAAGCACTTTATATATTTTTTTATAATCTTTAAATGTTATTATTTCTCTTAGTGCAATAATTCCAAATATAACACTTACTGAAAACAAAACAAGATAAATAATTTGATTAATTACAATACCTAAATAAGGAAGTCCAAAATCTAAAAGTGCAAGTACAGCTAGAAGTATCCAAACTTTCTTTGTAGGTAAATTTTCATTATTAACAACTTTATTTTTTTTGAAGTCTGGAATAGAAAACATACCTATTACAATAATTTTTACTAAAGCAACAAATAATGGCATTAATATACAAATTAATAATGGTACATTTAGTATTAACCCAAAAATAATAGTAAATGGCATTAATCCAATTACAAGTTTTAACATAGAATAAAAATAATTTGTTAAAGCAAAAGAATTGGCATCCATTTTCATTAAAATAATTGAATAGTATTTATCTTTCGTAGGATTTAACAAATATGTATTTAATATACCACCAATTAAAGTAGAAAAAACAAAAAGATGTAAAAAGGTATCCGCTTGATTAGTCTTATAAGCAAAAGTCATAGAACCTAATACTAACCACACATAAAGCCCTTTCCATAAAAATGTACTTACAATCTCCCATAAAATACTAATTATATTACCAAATATCTTTAAGAATTTATTTTTATATAAACTACTAGGAAGTATTTTATTTATTATCGGAAGACCTTTTATAGAATATATAATACTATTAACACGATATGTATTTTTTATTTTAAAGGATGTAATAAAAGTCTTTATCATAAATTATTCCTCCTTTAAAGCTTCTATAATTTTATCTTTAAATTTATCGTTATCTAAATTGTTTTTATCTATTTTTTCTAAAACACCTTTATTTAAAATAACTATTTCATCACATAAATCTAAAGCTAACTCCATAATATGAGTTGAAAAAATTATAATATGATCTTTCTTTATTTCTCTTAACATCTGTTTCATTTCTTCTTGCACTACTATATCCAAAGATGTTAATGGTTCATCAAATAACAAAATACTAGGATTAGCAATAATATTTACTAACATTTGCATTTTATTTTTCATACCGTGTGAGTAATCCTTTAACAATTTATCACGATCTTCTTTTTCTATTTTCATAAATTCAAAGTATTCATCAATACTCTTTTCATTTTTTATTCTATCTTTATTTATTTCTATAAAAAATTTTAAGAATTCTCTTGCTGTTAGAAATTCTGGTACATTTGGAGTAGATAAAACATATCCAATATCTTCAGCACTTATTTTTTTTATTTCCTTATCTTCTAGAAAGAAATTTCCACTATCAATTGGCAAGTCTTCATTTAAACAATTAAAGAAAGTAGTTTTTCCTGCTCCATTTCTTCCAAGTAAACCATATATTTTCCCTTTTTCAAATTCAAAATTAATATCTTTTAATACTTCTTTTTTCTCAAAGTTCTTTTTTAGATTTTTTACTACTAATTTCATAACATTCCCTTTCTACATTTAATTAAAAATACTTTTTTATAATATCATAAAATATAAAATAAATCTACAATTTGACTGGATGTACTTAAAATTTTCATTACATTCAAAAAGAGAATCACCATTTCTAATGATTCCCTAATGTAATTTGTATTACTTATTATTTTCTTCTATTGCTTTTTTACTATTTCTATAAAGTATACTAAAAACTATTGCAAATAACATTGGTATAACTACATATCCAACATTATTTAGTCTTTTAGTTATTACCATAAATGCTCCACTAAAACCTAATATTGCAAATAAAATATATAGTATTAAAAATATCTTAATTTTAATTTGTTCTTTTTTTATATTCATAACTATTGACCTCCACTACAACTTACTATAAATCTTTATAATCATAAAATTTGTTACCCTATAAAAACATTATAAATGACTACGATATATAAAAATATTGCAGTAAAAATTGTTAATATGAATCCACTATTATCTCTGTCTTTTTTATATTCAATACTTCTCAATACAAATAAAGTAGCTAAAGCTAAAAACATTATTGGATTTGCAATATCAAAAGATATAACTCTTAATAGTCCTAGTAATGCAAATAACATTGTTACGATTGATAATATAATTTTTACAATTTTGATAATCATACCTCCAAAATATAAATTACTATTTTTATTATCATATCATAAAAAGAAAAATTACTCTATACTTTCGTATAAAGTAATTTTAAAATCGTAATTTATATTGTTGATAGTATGAAAGCAATAAAATTTGCAACGAATGGGATAATCATACACCAAGCCCACAATAATAAGTTTTTATCATTAGTTTGTTTATATTTATAAAAATAGACAACTGCTGAAAATCCAAATAATAAAGTTGTGTAGCCAGAACATTCTAAATCTTTAATGAGAGAATATACAATAATAATTGTAATTGTTAATAATATAAATACAGTTCCAATAGTAACACTTTTATAGTGATTGAACTCTGATAATTTTATAAGATTTTCTTCTGACTTTTCTTTTATTTTATCTTCTGGTATTTTTTCACCTGATAAAATATCATTTACACTAACATTTAGTATTTCACTTAAAGGTTTTAAAAGCGACATATCCATTAAGCAAATTCCTCTTTCCCACTTGCTAACTGCATTTTTGCTTATATTTAATCTTTCTGCTAATTGCTCTTGAGTTAGTTTTTTATCTTTACGACAACTTGCAATAAATTGACCTATTTTTACTTTATCCATACTTACCACCTCTTTATTAACAATTTAGCATAAAAATTATTTATTTTCCACACACTATAGGTTTATTTTAAAAAAACATACCTACAGTTTACTTATTAAATTGTAATTTGTACTAATAATTTTCTTTGTTTATTATACTTAATAAAGAATA
>JAEDGC010000026.1 GCA_016297695.1 Bacilli bacterium | reverse complement strand
AGACTTAAGTCTTTTTTTATATATAGAAATGTTTCACATCTATTGTATTACAACATTCTATAAAAAAAGAGGATATTAAAGTAACTTTTAATAGTTACTTTTTTGTTGTATAATTAAAGAAGGTGATAGTATGTTATGTAAGTCATGTGGAAAAAATATAGCTGATAAAGTGGTAGTATGCCCTAATTGTGGCAGTTCATTACAAACATTAACTTTTCAAAATAATCGTCTTGGTGAAAATGGAAAAAATGCTGAATATATAACAGAAAAGTACAACATGAAAAAAGGAGTTTATAGTGGCAAAAATACAGATTTTAAAAGCTATGTTGGAATACTTTTAGTAGTAATAGTTATATTAATAATACTTGCAATTGCAGTAGCTAATTATTTATTATAAAATAAAAATATTAAAGGATTTGATAGTATGTATAGAAAAACTTATGCACTTATAGATGAAGATAAATTAAAAAATAATATAAAAGAAATAAAAGAAAAATATAATAACTATGATTACTATATTGGAGTTGTAAAAAATAATGCTTATCAACATGGTGTTAAAGTAGTAAATTCTCTTATTGAAGGAGGGGTTAATTACTTAGCAGTATCTTCTTTAGAAGAAGCTATTGATGTTAGAAAATATAATAGAAATATTCCTGTTTTATGTCTAGAAGTAATTGATTTAGAATTTATCTTTGACTGTATTAATAATAATGTTACTATTACAGTTGAAAGTTTTGAATATTTAGAAAAATTAAATAAAATAAAATTAGATTTTCCTGTTAAAATTCATTTAAAACTAAATACAGGTATGAATAGACTAGGAATTAGTGAAACCAAAGAAGTTGATAAATGTTTTGAATTAATCAAAAAGAATAAAAATCTAGTATTAGAAGGAATATATACTCATTTTGCTACTTCTGGAATTTCTGATAAATATTATGATGATCAAATGAATACATTTATGAAATTAACTAAAAACATAGATTTAAATGAAATACCAATAGTACATTTGGGAAGAAGCTTAACCCTAGTAAATCATGATAAGCTAGATTTTGTTAATGGAATAAGACTTGGTATAATAATGTATGGTTTTGCTCAAAGTATAAAAAAAGATAATACTCTACGAGGAAAATTAAGAAATTTAAAAAGAAAACAATTAATAAAAAAATACAATATATCTAAAACATATTTATCTAATGATTTAAATCTTAATACAGCTTTTTCATTGTACAGTACAGTTATGTCAATAAAAAAAGTAAAAAATAAAGAATTTGTAGGATATGGTGCAAAATTTTTTGCAGAAAAAGATATAAAAGTTGCAGTTATTCCAATTGGATATGCTGATGGAGTTACAATAAATTATAAAAATGTCTTTATAAAGAATAAAAAATATCCAATAATAGCAGATAGTATGGATATGTTGATGGTAAAAATTGATAATTCAGTAAAAGTAGGAGATAAAGTTGAAATTTTTGGAGAAAATATAACTATAAAAGAAGTTTGTCAAGCAAATAATTGCAATAGTTATAGATTATTTAATATGATAAGTAATCGTGTTCCAAGAGTCTATAAAAAAGGTAAAGAACAAGTAGAAATAAAATATTAATACTAGGAGGTTTAAAATGGATTTTTTCGTACTTATTTTAGGAAGTGATGCCAATGCATATTATATGGCAAGATGTTGTTATGAAGCATATAAAATTAAACCTCATTTAATTGGACAAAGAAGATTAGCATTTACTAAATTTTCTAATATTTTGACTATTGAGTATTGTGAAAAATTTTGGCAAGAAGATGTATTTATAAAAACAATTAACGATTTTGCAAATAAAAATGAAAGTAAAAAAATATTATTAATAAGTACTAATGAAACGTATACAGAATATATTTCAAAAAATAAGGATAAACTTAATGAAAAATTTATTTATAATTTACCATCAATAGATGTAATTAAAACTTTAACTAATAAAGAAATATTTTATAAAACATATGAAAAGTCTTGTTTATGTTTCCCAAAAACAATATATTTTGATTCAAAAAAAGAAAATATTTCAAAGATTAACATTCAGTTTCCATTAGTTATCAAACCTGCCAATGTTGTAAAATATAATCATCTAAGTTTTAATGGAAAAAATAAAATATATAAAGTTAATTCAAAAGAAGAATTAGAAGAAATTTTAACTAATATCAAAGAAAGTGATTATGATGATAAGTTAATAATTCAAGAATTTATTCCTGGAGATGATAGTTACTTATTTGATAGTGTTATTTATTCTGATAAAAATAGTAAATGTAAAGTGATTTCTTTTGCTCAAATTGGAATGCAAGAAAGAACTAAATCAATGGTAGGAAATGCAGCAGTATTAATAAATGGAATGAATACTTATGATGGTGATATTGATAAGCAAATAAGTAATATAGTTAATTTTATGGACGAAATCGGCTATAAAGGCTTTGCTGAAGTAGATATGAAGTATGATTATCGAGATAAAAAATTTAAAGTATTAGAAATTAATGCAAGGCAGGGAAGATGTAGTTATTATATTACACCACTTGGATGTAATTTAGTAAAAGTAATGGTAGATGATTTGATATTTAATAAAACAATAGAAAAAAGAGTACTAAAAGATAAAGTGTTATTATCTTTTGTTCCAAAAGGAATAATAAGAAAATATTGTCAAAATCAAGAATTTAAAAAAGAAGCCTTGAAATTGTGGAAGAAAAATAATATAGTTAAACCTATGGAATGTAAATATGATAAAAATTTCAAAAGATTTTTATTATTAAGAAAAAGATGGCTTCATTATTACAAAGAATATAAAAATAGTTATTGGAAGTGATGATATGTGTGGAATAGTAGGGTTTGTTGATAATAAACCAAAATCAAAAAAAGAAAAAATAATAAAAGATATGGCTGATAAAATTGCACATAGAGGACCAGATGCAGAAGGATTTTACAATGATTCTGTAGTTTCTTTAGGTCATAGAAGATTATCAATAATAGACTTGAGTGATAAAGGGACTCAACCTATTTATAATGAAGATAAAACCAAAGTTATTGTTTTTAATGGAGAAATATATAACTACAAGGAAATAAAAGAAGTTTTATTAAAAAAAGGTCATAAATTTAAAACTGAAACAGATACTGAAGTAATTATTCATGGATATGAAGAATTTGGTGTTAACCTATTTGAAAAATTAAGAGGAATGTTTGCATTTGTAATTTATGATAAAGAAAAAAATGAACTAGTTGGGGCAAGAGATCATTTTGGAATAAAACCACTATATTATTATAAAGACAAAGAAAATTTTATGTTTGCCTCAGAGATTAAAGCATTTTTAGGACATCCTAATTTTAAAAAAGAAGTTAATAAAAAAGCTTTAAAAATGTATTTAATATTTCAATATTCTGTATTTGAAGAAACTTTCTTTAAAAATGTGTTTAAATTAAAACCAGGACATTATTTTATTTATAAAAATAATAAGTTAGAAGTTAAAGAATACTTTAGTATTGATTTTAAAAAAGAAAAAAAATCATTTAATAGCTTAAAAAAAGAACTTCAAAGAACTTTAGAAGATTCTATTAAATATCATCAAATGACATCTGATGTAGAAGTTGGATCATATCTTTCTGGAGGAGTTGATTCGTCATATGTCGTAAGCGTAGCAAAACCAGATAAAACTTTTTCTGTTGGATTTAGCGAAGCAGGATTTGATGAAACACAATATGCTAAGGAATTATCAAATATGCTTAATATAAAAAATTATCAGAAACATATAAGTAGTGATGATTTCTTTGATGCTTTAAAAACAGTAGAGTATCATACAGATGAACCACATGCCAATCTTTCAACAGTACCTTTATATTTTTTATCAGAACTTGCTAGCAAACAGGTAAAAGTTGTTTTATCAGGTGAGGGATCAGATGAAATGTTTGCTGGATACAATGAATATAATGAACCGACTATATTAAAAATTTATAGATGTATTCCCTTATTTATTAGAAGATTTATAGCATTTATTGCCAGACAATTTCCACATTTTCCTGGTCAAAATACTTTGAAATTATATGGTAAGCCAATTGAAGAAAGATATATAGGTCATGGAAGTATATTTGAAGAACAAGAAATTAATAATGTATTATGTCCAGATTTAAGAGATGATATGAAAATCAAAGACGTCTTAAAACCATATTATGATAAAGTAAAAGGTAAAAATGAAATTACTAAAAAAATGTATATTGATATGTTTTTTTGGCTACCACAAGATATTTTATTGAAAGCTGATAAAATGACAATGGCAAATTCTATTGAATTAAGGGTTCCACTTTTGGATAAAGAAGTTTTTAAATTAGCTAAAACAATACCAACTAAATATCAGATTAAAGATGGTCAAACAAAATTTATGTTTAGAAAAATAGCAAATGAAAAAATTCCAGAAGAATGGTCTAAGAGAAGAAAATTAGGATTTCCTGTTCCTTTTTCAAAATGGATTAGAGAAGAAAAATATTATTTAAAAGTAAAAGAAATGTTTAATAGAGATTATGTTGATGATTTTTTTGATAAAAAATATATTAATGATTTATTAGAAAAACATTATAAAAATGAAAAAAATAATGGTAGATTAATATATAATATTTTCATATTTTTAATTTGGTATGATAAATTTTTTGTTGAATTAGCATAAAATTTAATAAAATTTAAAATAAACACTTGACATAAATTATAGCTTTTGGTATAGTTGATTATGTCCAGTGCATGGGCGCTTAGCTCAGTTGGTTAGAGCACTTGCCTTACAAGCAAGGGGTCATAGGTTCGAGTCCTATAGCGCCCACCATTTTATTTTTGCCGACTTAGCGTAATTGGTAGCGCAACTGACTTGTAATCAGTAGGTTGGGGGTTCGATTCCCTCAGTCGGCACCATTTTTTTGGAGGAATAGCGAAGTGGTCAAACGCGGCAGACTGTAAATCTGTTCCTTCGGGTTCCATAGTTCGAATCTATGTTCCTCCACCATTCTTAATGCCTCGTAGCCAAGTGGTAAGGCATCAGACTTTGACTCTGACATTCCGATGGTTCGAGTCCATCCGAGGCAGCCATCATGTTTTTGTCCCGTTAGCTCAGCTGGTAGAGCATTTGACTTTTAATCAAAGGGTCCCGAGTTCGAATCTCGGGCGGGACACCATCTTAAAAATATAAGCTCAGTTTTACTGAGTTTTTAATATTTAATGATTAATAATATAAAAAACTTGCATTTTAGTTTTTTATATTATATAATTTATATGCGCTTGGCAATGCGCTCATAGCTCAATTGGATAGAGCGTTAGACTACGGATCTAAAGGTTAGGGGTTCGACTCCCTTTGGGCGCACCATATTTTTTTGTAGCATTTTTTAATATTTATGCTATAATATTATATATCGAGAAGTAGCACAGCTTGGTAGTGCACTTGGTTTGGGACCAAGGGGTCGCAGGTTCGAATCCTGTCTTCTCGACCATTTAGTTTATAAAGCCTTGAATTTCAAGGCTTTTATAATGATTTAATATAAGATAATTCTTGGAGGAATATTAAAGTATGAAAAAAATAGAAGCACAAGCAATAGCAACAGAAAGATCTAGATTAGTTGTTGAATATATTACAAAAATATTATCTGATATAGAAAAAGTTAATGCCAGTATGAATTTTTCATCGGCAAAAATTGATAATCAAATGATGTGTACATTAGATATTTATGTACCACAAAGAAATTTTGAAAAGCATTTGAATTTAGGAATTACTTCAGATCATAGTTTAGTTTTATATGAACAAATATTAAATGATTTTATCGATACATTTTTAGAACATGAAACTATAGGTATAACAAAATATTATGCCATTAAATCTATGCAAGGTAATTTTTCAGGGATTAATGCTGTAAATTTAATAGGAAGCAAAATAAAAATAAATTTCAATACGACTAATCCTGATTTTATGAATATTGTATCTGAATATACAAGAAAATATGATGAATTTGATGAATCTTTAAATAATAAAGATCAACCTAAATTAAGATAAAAAATTCTAAATTATAAATAAAAAAAGGGAATGTTAATAATTAACATTCATCTTTGAAAATATGTATGACTTTTTTTCAGAATAGTATTAAATAATGAGTGAAAATAAAAGTTTACAATAGTAAGAGTATTGTGTTATAATACAATCAACAGATTTAAGTGGGACATAATAATCCCACTTTTATTAATGAAAGGAGCATTATGAATAGTATTTTAGAAGAAATAAAAAAGAACATTGAATCTCCAATGCAAGAAATGAATATCATTGTTGATTCAATAATGTGGGAAAAAGAAGGAAATTATTTCTATTTAAAAATAACTTTAGATAGAGTAAATGGATTAGATCTAGATACTATAGTGGAAGCAACAAATATAATTAATCCAATAATAGATAAACTAGATTTAATTGATGAAGAATATATTTTAGATATATCAAGTAAAGAAAGAGGTAGTGAAGAAAATGAATAGCAAAGAATTTATCAAAGCATTAAATAATATCGTCGAAGAAAAAAATATAAGTAAGGAAATTGTTTTTGAAGCAATGGAACAAGCTTTATCAGCTGCATACAAAAAAAATTATGCATCAAAAACCAATGTAAGAGTAGATATTAATAAAGAAACAGGTGAAATTAAAGTATTTTCTTATTTAGTAGTAGTTGATGAAATTGATGAGGGATCAGAAACTGTTGATGAAGAAGGCAATGTAATAGATGTTCCACCAGCAATAAACATAGATGCTCAAATATTGTTAGAAGATGCTCAAAAAATTGTTCCAGATATTAAAGTTGGCGAAACAATTGAAAAAGAAGTAACTCCAAAAGATTTTGGACGTGTTGCAGCAAGTACTGCTAAACAAGTAGTAACTCAAAAAATAAGAGAAGCTGAAAGAAATAGTATTATGGAAGAATTTGCTGATAAAGAAGGCGAAATGATGGTTGGATTCCTAGCTATGGAAGATTCAAAAAATTATTATGTCGATTTAGGAAGAGCAAGAGGAATACTTCCAAGAAGTGAGATGATACCTGGTGAAGCTGTAAAAATGGGAACATCTATAAAAGTATATATTACTAAAATTGAATCAACAACAAAAGGCCCTTTAATTTTACTTTCAAGAAAACATTATGGATTTGTAAAAAGATTATTTGAAAGTGAAATTCCAGAACTTGCTGATGGTACAATTGAATTATATTCTGTAATTAGAGAACCAGGTATAAGAAGTAAAGTCGCTGTTTACTCAGTAAATGAAAAAGTAGATGCTATTGGAGCATGTATTGGGGAAAAAGGTTCAAGAATTGGAAATATTTTAAAAGAATTAAATGGTGAAAAAGTTGATTTAATAGCTTATAGTGAAAATATTCAAGAATTTATCCAAAATGCTTTAGCTCCAGCTAAAAATATAATAGTAAATATACTTGATGAAACAAAAAAAGAAGCTTTAGCTATTGTACCAGAAGATCAATTGTCACTTGCTATTGGTAAAAAAGGAACAAATATAAAATTAGCCAGTAGATTAACAAAATATAAAATTGAAGTTAAAACATTGTCTCAAATAAATGAGGATGGAAATAAATAAAAATATTGGAGGTATAAAATGAAAAAAATACCACAAAGAACATGTGTTGTTACAAAAGAAAAATTAGATAAAAAAGATTTAATACGTATAGTAAGAACCCCAGAACAAAAAGTAATAATTGATGAAACTGGAAAAGCTAATGGAAGAGGTGCTTACTTAAAAAAAGATTTAGATGTAATAAATAAAGCACAAACTAAACATATATTAGATAATATATTAAATGTTAAAGTAGAAGACAGTATATATGAAGAATTAAAAGAAATTGTAAAATAAAGAAAGAAGGTGCATCATTATGATGAGTGTTAAAGAATATGCAGAAAGTATGAATATGACAGTTGCAGAAGTTTTAAAAAAATGCGAGGAACTAGGAATAGAGGTATTTAGTGCAGCAGATGAGTTAACTGATGATGACGTAATAAACTTAGATTATGCAATGAACTTAATTTCAACTGAAGCAGATGTAACATTAGATGAAGAAGATGTAATAGATGAAGCAGTAGATAATATTATGGAATCTTCAAGCATTAAAACAATAAATGATTCAAATTCTAAACAAAAATTAAAAAAACGTTCAAGTATTCAAAATGCAAAAGAAGAATACATGAATAAAAGAAAACAAATGTATAAAAATAAAGATAAATTATCTAAAAATGCTGTTGATGAAACAATTATTTTGTACAAAGATGGTATGACAGTAGGTCAATTAGCAGAAGAGTTAAATATTGCAAGTTCTGAATTAATAAAAAAATTAATTGGTTTAGGACTAATGGTAACAGTAAATCAAGCAATAGATTATGAAAATGCTGAATTGCTTGCTTTAGATTATCAAAAGACATTGAAAAGAGAAGAAACACAAGATGTAGCAAATTTTGAAGAATATGAAATAATCGACAAAGAAGAAGATCTTGAAAAAAGACCTCCAGTTGTTACAATTATGGGACATGTTGACCATGGTAAAACAACTTTACTAGATTATATTCGTAAATCAAAAGTTACAGAAACTGAATTTGGTGGAATTACTCAACATATAGGTGCTTATCAAGTAAATCATAACGGTGAGAAAATAACATTTATTGATACACCAGGACATGCTGCATTTACAGAAATGCGTGCAAGAGGTGCAAGCGTTACTGATATAGTTATAATAATAGTAGCTGCTGATGATGGTGTTATGCCTCAAACAAAAGAAGCTGTTGAACATGCTTTGTCAGCAAATGTTCCAATTATAGTAGCTGTAAATAAGATTGATAAACCAGAAGCAAATATTGAAAAAATTATGACAGGTATGGCTGAAATAGGAATTACTCCTGAACAATGGGGAGGCAAATATCCATTTGTTAATATTTCTGCTCATACTGGAGAGGGTATTGAAACTCTTCTTGAAACAATTTCTTTAATAAGTGAAATGAATAATTTAAGAGCAAATCCTAATAGATATGCTGTTGGTTCTGTAATTGAATCTAGAGTTGATAAAAATGTTGGAGGAGTAGCTTCTATATTAATCCAAAATGGTACATTAAGATTAGGAGATCCAGTAGTAGTTGGAACTGCATTTGGTAAAGTAAGAACTATGAAAAATGATTGTGGGGAATCAATTGTTGCAGCTGGGCCATCAACACCAGTAGAAATAACAGGTTTATCAGAAAATCCAATTGCAGGAGATAAATTCATGGCTTTTGAAACCGAAGCAGAAGCAAAAAATGTTGCTGAAAAAAGAGCTGATATAGTAAAATCTAACAAAAATAAAAAAGAAACATTATCATTAGATGATTTGTTTGCTAAAATAAATGCTGGTCAAAAAGAAATTAATGTTGTATTAAAAGCAGATGTTAGAGGTAGTGAAGAGGCAGTAAAAAATGCTTTAGAAAAAATAGATGTTGAAGGAGTAAAAATTAAAGTTATAAGATCTGGTATTGGAACAATAACTGAAAGCGATGTAGTACTTGCAAATGCATCAAATGCCATAATAATTGGTTTTAATGTAATTCCTTCAAATATTACAAAAGAAATAGCAAAAGAGTATAACGTTGATATAAGACTTTATACAATTATTTATAAAGCAGTAGAAGAAATGGAATTAGCAATGAAAGGTATGCTAGATCCAGAATTTGAAGAAAAAATCTTAGGGTCTGCTGAAATAAGAAAAATATTTAAATTCTCTAAAGTTGGAAATATTGCTGGAGTATCTGTTACTGATGGCATCATGAAAAATGGTGCATGTGTTAGAGTTATTAGAGATGGTATTGTTATTCATGATGGAAAAATAGCTTCTATTCAAAGAGAAAAAGACACCGTTAAAGAAGTTAAAAAAGGTTTTGAATGTGGTATTACTTTAGAAAACTATAGCGATATTAAAGAAGGAGATATCCTTGAAAACTATGAAATGGTAGAGGTTAAAAGATAATTATGGCAAGTTTAAAATCAAAAAAAGTTGGATCAGAGATGGTAAAAGTTATTAGTGAAATAATAGCTAATGAGTCTCGTGATGAATTATTAAAAAATGTAACAATAACTGCATGTGATGTTGCAAATGATTTAAGTTTTGCAAAAGTTTATTTTACAAGTATAAGCAATCTTTCAAAAGAAGAATTAGAAAAAGAATTAAATGAAGCATCAGGGTTTATTAGAACTGAATTGGCATCTAAAATTGATATTAGAATCATTCCAAAATTAAAATTTGTGTATGATGAATCAATTGAATATGGTAATAAAATAGAAAGTATCTTAAAAGAATTAAAAGAAGATAAAAATTTATGAATGGTATCTTAGTAATAAATAAAGAAAAAAACTATACAAGTAGAGATGTTGTAAACATTCTAACTAAAATATTTAGTACTAAAAAAATAGGACATACGGGAACTTTAGATCCTTTAGCAACTGGAGTTTTAGTTATATGTATAGGAAGATATACTAAATTAGTTTCAGAAATAACTTCTTATGACAAAGAATATGTTGCAGAAATTAAATTAGGCATAAAAACAGATACTGGAGATATTACTGGAAGTATTATTGATAAAAAAAATTATGAAATTACTAAAGAACAAATCAATAAAGTACTAAAATCTTTTTTAGGAAAAAGCATTCAAACAGTACCAAAATATTCGGCAGTTAAAATTAATGGAAAAAAATTATATGAATATGCTAGAAATAATGAAATTATTGAACTTCCTAAAAGGGAAATAGAAGTTAAAAATATTGAATTATTAAATTTTGAAAATGATATCATAGAGTTTAAAACTACTGTATCTAAAGGAACATACATTAGAAGTCTAATAGAAGATATATGTGAAAGTCTTGGCACAGTAGGAACAATGAATAATCTAAAAAGAACAAAACAAGGATGCTTTGATATTATAAATTCTTATAGTATTGAAGATGTAAAGAACAAAAAATATAATTTAGTTGACATTGAAAAAATTCTAAATTATCCAGTTTATAACTTAAAAGAAGAAGAATTAAAAAAAGTTTTAAATGGTGCAAAAATACAATTAAATGATATATATTCAAACAAAGTTATATTAAAATATAGCGGAGAAATCATTGCTATATATCAAAAAGAATTTGATATTTTTAAACCTTATATTATGTTAAAGACGTCATAAAAATATGATGTCTTTTATTTATATTTCAAATTGTGACAAAATATTTAAAAATTTGTAATTAAAATAATCTCTTTAAGAAAAGGAGAATTTTAATGAATTATTACAATGAAATAAAAAACGAATTAATAAATAATGAAATAACTAAGAGAGTAAAGGATTATTCTAAGAATAGAAGTGATTTAACAACTTATTACAATGTTGGTAAATTACTTAGTGAAGCTGGTAAACATTATGGTGAAGGAATAATAAAAGAATATTCTAATAAATTAACCAAAGAATTAGGAAAAGGTTATGGATTATCAAATTTAAAAAATATGCGAAAATTTTATTTAGTATTTTCAAAAAGCCAAGCACTGCCTGACCAATTGACATGGTCGCATTGTGTGGAGTTATTACATTTTGATAATATAGAAGTAATAAATTATTATATCGATATTTCAGTCAAATTAAATTTGAGTTATAGACAGTTAAGAGAAAGAATAAAAAATAAAGAATATGAAAGATTAGATGAAAAAACTAAATTAAAATTACAAAAAACAGAAGATAAAAATAATTTAGAAGTAATAGATATGGTTAAGGAACCAATATTGATTAAAAATAAAGTCAATTATGAAGTTATAAGTGAAAAAGTACTACAAAATTTAATTTTAGAAGATATTCCATCTTTTTTAGAAGAATTAGGAACAGGTTTTACCTTTATTAAAAATGAATATAAAATAAAACTAGGCGATAGATACAACTATATTGATTTACTATTATTTAATTATGTTTATAATTGCTTTGTGGTTATTGAATTAAAAGTAACAGAATTAAAAAAAGAACATATAGGACAGATTCAAACATATATGAACTATATAGATAAAAATCTAAAAACAATAAATCAAGATAAAACAATTGGAATCATTATTATAAGAAAAAATAATAAATTTATTATGGAATATTGTAGTGATGAGAGGATATTAGCTAAAGAATATGTAATCTTATGAATTCATATAATTAAGTGGTGGTTTATATGCGATTAGCTGATTTGCAAATAAAAGATGTTGTTAATATTAAAGATGGAAAAAGATTGGGAAGAATTATAGATGCAGAAATAGATAATAAAGGACAAATTTCCTACTTTGTAGTAGAACAAAAAAAATTGTTTAGATTTTTTTCTTCAAATTTAGAAGTAAATATTACATTTAATCAAATAGTAAAAATAGGAGAAGATGTTATATTGGTTGAATTATAAAATTTAGTATATTATAATTAAAATGGTGAATAAAATGAATAAAAAAATTTTATTAATATGTGCAATTGTATTATTTTTGGATCAAATTAGTAAAAGTATTGTTGCTGCTTTTATGAAAGTTGGTAGTACTATTGTAGTTATAAAAAAATTTTTCAATGTAACCTATATTAATAATAATGGTGCTGCATGGAGTATTTTGAGCAACAAAAATACATTTTTAATAATTTTTTCAATAATAGCAATTATTATTATATATAGATTCATGTATTTATTTAAAAATAATAAAAGAAACAATATTGCTTTTGGCCTTATTTTAGGGGGAATTATTGGAAATTTAATAGATAGATGGTTATTTGGGTATGTTAGAGATTTCTTAGATTTTAAAATATTTGGATATAATTATCCAATATTTAATATAGCAGATACCGCAGTAGTTATAGGAGTATTTCTTTTAATCATAGCAATTATTAAAGGAGAAGATAAAGTTGGAAAAGATAGTAGTAAATGATAGTAATGAAAGATTAGATAAATTTTTAAGTACTAATACAGATTATAGTAGAAGTTTGATAACTAAATTAATTAATAATGAATTTATACTTGTTAATGGAAAAAAAGAAAAAGCAAGTTATAAAGTAAAAGAAAATGATGAAATAAGTATTTTAGATGGATTTAAAGAAGAAACAAATATAATTCCTGTTAAAATGGATTTAGATATTGTATATGAAGATGAAGATATTATGGTAATTAATAAACCAAGTGGTTTAGTTGTTCATCCTGGAAGTGGAAATAAAACAAATACTTTAGTTAATGGACTTTTAGATTATACCAATAATTTAAGTGATATAAATGGCGAAGAAAGACCAGGAATTGTTCATCGTTTAGACAAAGATACATCAGGGTTAATGTTAGTTGCAAAATCAAATAAAGCACATCAAATATTAACTGAAGATTTTTCAAAACATGATGTAAAAAGAGAATATTATGCTTTAATAAAGGGCGTTTTTCCTCATAATACAGCAATCATTGATGCTCCGATTGGAAGAGATGAAAAAAATCGTAAAAAAATGTGTGTTACAGCTAAGAATAGTAAAAATGCTATTACTCATTTAACAGTTTTAAGACGTTATAAAGATTACACATTAGTAAAATTAGATTTAGAAACAGGAAGAACTCACCAAATTAGAGTTCATATGGCATATATTGGATATCCAGTAGTTAATGATCCATTATATGGTACAAAAAAAGCAGATTCTTTTGGACAATTTCTTCATTCTAAAACTATTACATTTACTCATCCGATTACCAAAAAAGAAATGCATTTTGAATGTGATTTACCAGATTATTTTCAAACTTTTATTGATAATTTAGAAGATAATGGTGGAACTTATGAACAATAAAAAAGAAACATTAATTATTAATATATCATTAATTTTAAATTTTATAGTTGCATGTATAAAATTATTAACAGGACTTCTATTTAATTTTTCCTCATTAATAGCAGATTCATTTCAATCATTTGCAGATTTTATTACAGATATAATTTCTAAAATGGCTAATTTATTAAGCAAAAAAAGAGCTACTAAAAAATATCCTTTTGGATATGGAATGATAGAATACATTGTTAATTTAATTATAGGAATAACCTTATTTGCATTAGCTTTATTTATATTTATTAGAAGTTTTAGTGTACATGAGGTAGAAATCAATTACTATTTATATATAATATTATTAATTATTATTGTTCTTAAATTTATTGTAGTAAGAATGTTAATTAATAATGGTAAAAAACTTAAAAGTAATATATTATTAACATCAGCCAAAGAATCTAATGCAGATTTAATCTCTACTATAATTGTATTTATTATCTCTTTTATATTATTGTTTCAAGATAAATTATATTATTTAAAATATATAGATGTAGTAGGTAGTATGATTATATCTTTATTAATATTTAAAATAGCATTTACAATAATTATTGAAAATATTCATAGTTTACTTGGAGAAAATGATAATAATGAAGAAATAATAGAAAACTTAAATAAAATATTAAAAAAATATTCTGATATTTCAGAATTTAAAAATAAATTAATAAAAAATGGAAATTATTATATTTTATATTTATCTTTACAATTAAAAAATGATAATATAACAGTAAAAAAACTAATTGAATTAGAAAGAAAAGTGAAAAAAGATATAAAGAATCATATTCCTAAAATTAAATTTATAAATTTTGATATTACAAATTTTTGAAGTTAGAACAGTAAATAATTATGTTCTTTCTTTTTTTATAAAAAAAATATTGTATCAAGAACAAATGTTTGTTATTATATATTCAAGGGAGGAAAAGAATGAATAATATAGAAGAATATAATGAAAAAATTTTTGAAAGTATAAAACATATTGATGAATATGGCAATGAATATTGGCTAGCAAGAGAATTGCAAAAAGTTTTAGATTATAAAGAATGGAGAAAGTTTGAAGGTGTAATAAATAAAGCTAAAGAGGCATGTATAAATAGTAATTTTATTATTGAAGACCATTTTGTCGGCGCCGACAAAATGGTTAGTATTGGTTCAGGAGCAAATAGATGTCAAAAGGATTATAAATTGTCCAGATATGCGTGTTATCTCATTGCACAAAATGGTGATAGTAGAAAAGAAGTGATTGCACTTGCACAAACATATTTTGCAATTCAAACCAG
The DNA here is from genome assembly GCA_016297695.1 of Bacilli bacterium. Taxonomy (GTDB): domain Bacteria; phylum Bacillota_I; class Bacilli_A; order RF39; family UBA660; genus RUG14121. The sequence goes on along the minus strand of JAEDGC010000026.1, from coordinate 9,169 downwards.
GAAACAAGAAATTAATGAAAAAGAGTATAGCTTATTAACCGAAGATGAGAAAAGATTTTATCAAAGAAATTTAACTAAAAAAGGTAACTACTCACTTAATCAAGCGGCTAAAAAAGCAGGAGTTAAAAATTTTGATAAATTTCACAATTCGGGATATAGAGGTTTATACAACGGAGAAACAGCAAATGATATTGCTAAAAGAAAAAAATTAAAATATAGAGAAGATATTTTAGATAATATGGGAAGTGAAGAACTGGCAGCTAATTTATTTCGAATCACTCAAACTGAAGCAAAATTAAAAAAAGATAATATTAAAGGGGAAAAAGAAGCAAATAAAACACATTATAATATTGGTAAAAATATCAGAGAAGTAATTGCTAAAAATGGTGGTACTATGCCAGAAGACTTACCAACTCCTAAAAAATCATTAAAAGAATTAGAAAAAGAAAAACAATTAAAAATAGAAAATAAATAAGAAAGATTAAATATAAAAATATGGTAATTATAGACATATTTTTTTATTTTTTTGAAATTTTTACAAAAAAACACATTTTTTGTGAAAAAAATGTCGAAAAATGTAGACTTTTTGTAAATTTGTGCTAAAATAGATTGCAAATTCAAAAATTATATGAATTTTTGGGGGTTTTGGATATGCATAATGAAGGGATTTTAGTTGCACAACAACGTGAAACTACTGTAAATTTTAGCAGAAACTTATATTATATATTTAAACGAATTTTTGATATTATAGCTGGATTATTTGGTATAATTATTATGGTTCCACTTACTTTAATTATTAAAGTGGTATCTATAGCTAATAAAGATTATGATAGTATATTCTTTAGTCAAGAAAGAATTGGAAAAGACGGAAAATTATTTACACTTTATAAATTCAGAACTATGGTTCCGGATGCAGATAATATCCTTTATCAATTAATGCAATCAGATGAAGAATTTAGAAAAGAATATACTTTAACAAAAAAAGCTAAAAATGATCCTAGAATAACAAAAATTGGTAAAATTTTAAGAAAAACCTCTTTAGATGAATTTCCACAATTTATAAATGTTCTTTTAGGACATATGAGTGTAATTGGAAATCGCCCTTATTTACCTAGAGAAAAAGAAGATATGGGTGAGTATTATAAAGATATAATAACTACTAAACCTGGTATTACAGGTTTATGGCAAACAAGTGGTAGAAGTAATACAACTTTTGAAGAAAGATTACAATTAGAAAAAAAATATTCTCTTGTTAATAGCATGAAAATGGATATAAAAATATTTTTTAAAACTATTATTCAAGTATTAAAAAGAGAAGGTGCAAATTAAAGAATAAAAACAATGAATAAAAAAGGGTACAAAAAAATAAACACAGTAAAGACTATATGCATAAGGACGTACTCTGCATATAGTCTTTTTTTAGGAAGGTGAGTTATGATGAAGAAAAATATATTTATAATTGGTTCAAAAGGAATACCAGCGAACTACGGAGGATTTGAAACTTTTGTAGATAAATTAACTAAGAATAAAAATACAAATAATATAAAATATCATGTTTCATGTTTAGCAAATAATCAAGAAGAATTTGAATATAATAATGCGAGATGTTTTAATGTTAAAGTTCCAAATATTGGTCCAGCTAAGGCTGTTTACTATGATGTGAAAGCGTTGCAAATGTGTATTAAATATATTAAGAAAAATAATATTAAGAATGCAATAATTTATGTTTTAGCTTGTAGAATAGGACCATTTATAGGACATTATAAAAAAATTATTAAAAAAAATAATATAAAATTATTTGTTAATCCAGATGGACATGAATGGAAAAGGGCAAAATGGAATTGCATAATAAAAAAATACTGGAAAATTTCTGAAAAATATATGGTTAAACATGCAGATTTGTTGATATGTGACTCATTAAATATAGAAAAATATATAAAAGATGATTATAAAAAATATAATCCTAAAACAACTTTTATTGCTTATGGTGCGGATGTTCCTAAGAAAATGGAAATATCTGAAAAATTTAAACAATGGTATGAAACGAAAAAAATTAATAAAAATGGATATTATTTAATTGTTGGTAGATTTGTTCCTGAAAATAACTATGAGACTATGATAAAAGAATTTATGAATTCAAAGATTGATAAAGATTTAGTAATTATTACGAATTTTGAAAAAAATAGATTTTATGAAGAATTGAAAATTAAAACTAAATTTGAAAATGATTCAAGAATAAAATTTGTAGGGACCGTGTATGATCAAGAACTTTTAACTATTATAAGACAAAATGCTTTTGGTTACATACATGGCCATGAAGTTGGAGGAACAAATCCAAGTTTACTTGAGGCTTTAGCGACTACTAAATTAAATTTATTATTAGATATTGGATTTAATAACGAAGTAGGAAGAGATGGAGCTTTATATTGGAATAAAAAAGAAGGAAATTTAGCCGGATTATTAAATTCTAATGAAAGTTTAACTAATAAAGAAATAGAAAATTTAAATAAAAAATCAACAGATATTATTAACAAAGAATATACTTGGAATTATATAGTTGAAGCTTATGAAAGAGTGTTTGACAATGAATAAAGAAATAAATGTTTCTGTTGCAATGGCAACATACAATGGTGAAAAGTATATTCGTGAACAAATATCTAGTATATTAATTAATTTAAGCGATAATGATGAATTAATTATAAGCGATGATGGAAGTACCGATAAAACTCTTGAAATTATTAAATCTTTTAAAGATGAGAGAATAAAAGTTATTGAAGGGCCAAAAAATGGTATTATTAAAAACTTTGAAAATGCTATTAGTAACTGTAATGGAAATTTTATATTTTTATCTGATCAAGATGATATTTGGAAACCTAATAAAGTAAAAGTTGTATTAGATGAATTTGAAAAAGAAAAAAAATTGATTTTAATAGTTCATGATAATAAGATTGTAGATAGTAATTTAAATTTGATATGTGATTCATTTTTTAAATTTAGAAAATGTAAAAATGGTTTTTTAAATAATTTAATAAAAAATTCTTTTATTGGCTGTTGTATAGCTTTTAAAAAAGAATTAAAAAATCATATAATTCCTATTCCGATAGATATGCCAATGCATGATCAATGGATAGGATTGATAGCGTTAAAGAATGGGAAAGTTAAATTTATTTCTGATAAATTAATTTTATATCGTAGACATGATAATAATTCTTCTTGTTTCAAAAAGAACAGTATAATTAAAATGATAAAATTGCGCTTAATTATTATTAAAAATTTAATTTTAAAAAAGGAGATTTAAAATGAAAAAAAGTAATGCGATAGATATAGTTATAATTTGGGTTGATGGTAATGATTTAAATTGGCAAAAGGAAAAAAATAAATATATGCCAAACTCAAATGATGATTTTCGATTTATAAGATATAGAGATTGGGAAAATTTAAAATATATATTTAGAGGTATTGAAAAATTTGCTCCATGGGTTAATAAAGTGCATTTTGTTAGCTGTGGTCAAATTCCTGAATGGTTAAATTTAAATAATCCTAAATTACACTATGTTAATCATAAAGACTATATTCCTAAAGAATATTTACCAACATTTAGTGCAAATCCAATAGAAGTTAATTTACATAGAATAGAAGGGCTTGCAGAACAATTTATATATTTTAATGACGATACTTTTATAACAAATTATGTAAAAGAAGAAGACTTCTTTAAAGATGGTAAACCATGTGATGCAGCTATAGAAAACCCTATAGTTCCATCAGGAAATGATATTATTGATTATATTTTATTAAATGACATGGAAATCTTAAATAAATATTTTGATAAAAAAGATATAAGAAAAAAACATTTCTTTAAATGGTATAATCCTAAATATGGGTTATATTTAGCGAAAACTATTTCTTTAATTCAATGGAAAAAAATTGTAGGAATGAGATATAGTCATTTACCATCAAGTATTTTAAAATCAACAATGGAAGAAATTTGGAAAAAAGAATTTGAAATATTAGATGAAACAAGTAAAAATAAATTTAGATCGAAATCTGATGTTAATCAATATTTGTTTACTAATTGGCAAATGCTTAGTGGAAATTTTGTTCCACGAAAATGTTCGATAGGTAAATTTTTCCTTATTCAAGATGATAATAAAAAAATGATCGATAGTATTGTTAAACAAAAATATAAAATGATTTGTTTAAATGATAATAGTGAAATAAATGATTTTGAAAAAACAAAAAAAGAAATTATATCTGCTTTTGAAAAAATATTGCCAGATAAATCAAGTTTTGAGAAATAGGTGAAATATATGAATTTTTATAATAATAATATTAAAAGATTCTTTTTACTAGCTCCATTTTTAGAGCCAATTATGTTTTATAGTTTTAATTTTATAGATTATATATATTTAGGATGGAAATTTGTTAGTATTTTATTAATATTTATTTGTTTATTATTTTCAAAAAGTATTTTCAAATTGTCTGCGCCTACATATTTATTCATTTTTTATAGAATTATTTTGGTAATTTCGTCTATTTTAAATGGAACAGATGTAATATATGCTGTTACAAATTCTGTAATAACAATTTTCTTTTTAATATCTTTTGAATTGTCTGCAAAAGTAAATAAGATGGAAACTATAAAATTTTTAAGAAACCTATTATTAGTATATTTATTTATTAATTTATTATCGTATCCAATAATAAATAGTTTAACATCTTCTCGAGATTCAGTAATTTATTTTTTAGGAATAAGAACGAGGTTTACTGATGTATGTGTTCCAGCCATGTTATTAGCCATTTATTATGATATCAAGACATTTGGAAAATTGAGTAAATGTAGCATTGTTTCTATAATTTTATCTGCTTTTAATATTTTTATCGCGTGGGTAGGGACAGGAATAATAGGAATGGCTATCATAATTCTGGGTATATTTTTGTCAAACTCTAATGGATTTAAAAAATTCATATGTTCATATAAAGCGCTATTTTTATCATTGTTCTTTAATTTTGGAGTAGTCTTTTTAAGAATACAAAATTACTTTTCATATATTATAGTAAATATCTTACATAAATCTTTAACTTTAAGTAGTAGGACTTATGTGTGGGATTTATCTATAGATAAAATAATGAATAAACCAGTATTAGGATATGGTATCAATGAATCTGGAGTATTTGTAAATTTGTGGGGGTATGATTTACAAACTTTAAATCAATTTTTACAAGTATTAGCTGAAGGCGGTTTTATAGCTTTAATAATATTCTTATTAATTTTATTTGTTCCATACCGCAAACAGAAAAAAAATAAAATTTATAGTAAAGAATTATATTATATATTCTTATTTCTATTTGCTTTTTCTATTATGATGCTTTCAGAAAGATATGCAAATTATATTTATTTCTATATTCCTATATTATTAGCTTTTATAGAAATAAAATCTATCCAAAAAAGAAATGTATGATTTTTAATATTAGAAAGGATTAAGATTTAATGAAAAAAGTTAGTGTAATAATTCCCATTTATAATTCTGAAAATTTTTTAACAAATTGTATTGAATCGATTTTGAATCAAACCTATAAATGTTTAGAGATTATTTTATTAGATGATGGCTCTCAAGATAATTCTTTAGAAATTTGCAAGCAATATAAAAATAAAGACGATAGAATAGTATTAGTGTCTAAGAAAAATTCTGGAGTTTCTAATACAAGAAATGTAGGGCTTGATAAAGCTACAGGTGAATATATAATGTTTGTAGATAGCGATGACTATATTGCAGAAAATTACATTTATTCTATGGTGAAAGAATTAGAGGATAATAATGTAGATTTAGCAATATCTGGATTAACTTATTGTAATGAGAAAAAAGAAATAATAAAAATTGAGAAATATGCAGATCAAAAAAAAGTTTTAAAGTTTGATGAAATAAAATATGATTTGATAAATACTAATTCTTTTAATTCGGCTTGTAAAACACTATATAAAAGAAAGATAATAAATGATAAAAAATTTAGTGAAGATATTAAATATGGAGAAGATTTATTGTTTTCGTATAATGCTCTAAAAAATAATAGTGCTATTTACGTTCCGATATGCGGATATTATTATTACCAAAATTCAGTTAGTTCAACTCATAAAACTGATTCAAACAGTATTAAAAAATATATAGAGGATAACAAAAATGTTTATATAAAATTTATAAATGATTATGATGAAAAATATATAATCTATAATAGAATATTTTCAAAAATAAATATAGGTTATAAAAAACTTTTGAATAATAGTGTTAGATTTAAAGAATTTAAAAAATTAGTTTCAGAAACACTTAATATAGATATAAAAAAAATTTCTATAATGAAAATAAAATATTTGTCGCTCAAAGATAAAATTCTATTGGGGCTTTTGAAATATCGTTTTATATGGATTTATTATATAGTAAATAAACTTTTTAATATGATAAAAAAGAAATGAGGTGAAAAATATGCGTAAAAAAAATTCAATTAAAAATATGATTGCATCTATGGGTTCTAATATTGTAACAATTATAATTGGATTAGCAGCTCAAGCGATTTTTATAAAAATACTTGGTGAAGAATATTTAGGTCTTAATGGATTATTTTCTAATATAATTTCAATGTTAGGAATCGTTGAATTAGGAATTGGAAATGCTATTATTTACAATTTGTATAAACCTATAGCAAATAATAACATTGAAGAAATAAAATCATTAATGAGATTTTATAAAAAAAGTTATCGTATTATAGCGTTGTTTGTATTAATAATAGGGCTTTTAATTATTCCATTACTTCAATTTATAGTTGATTTAGATAGTGTAACAATTTCCATTAATGTTTACTTTGTTTATATATTATTTTTGATTGATATTGTTTGCTCATATTTATTATCTTATAAAAGAAGTATTTTATATGCTTATCAAAAAAATTATATTGTAAATATAGTACATATGGGATATACAATTTTATTAAATATTTTACAATTATTAATTTTATATGTTACTAAGAATTATTATTTATATTTAGTGATTAAGATAATAGTAAGGCTTTTAGAAAATATAATAATAACTATTATTGCTAATAAAAAGTATAATTATCTATTAGATAAAGATATTAAAGCATTAGATAAAAAAATTGAAAAAGATATTTTTACTAAAGTTAAAGCGTTATTTTTTCATAAAATAGGTTCATTTATAGTTTTGGGTAGTGATAATATAATTATTTCGAAATTTTTAGGGCTTACAACAGTAGGGTTATATTCTAATTATTATTTAATTATAAATGCTGTACAAACACTATTTGGACAAACTTTAGTAGCTTTAATACCGAGTGTAGGTAATCTTCTTGTAACAGAAAAAAAAGATAAGGTGTTTGACGTTTTTAAAAAAGTTAGATTCATGAATTTCTGGATTTCTACCTTTGCATCTATAGCGTTACTTGTAATAATGCAATCTTTTATCAACATATGGATAGGAGAAAAATATTTATTAAGTGTTGCAGTCTTAATGGTATTAGTGTTTAATTTTTATCAAAAAATGATGCGAAATTCTTATGGTACTTTTAAAGAAGCAGCAGGAATTTATAACGAAGACAAATTTGTTCCAGTAGTAGAATCATTAATAAATATTATTGTTAGTATAATTTTAGTGAAAAAAATAGGACTTGCAGGAGTTTTTGTTGGAACTATTATTAGTGGACTTGCTTTATGGTGCTTCAGTTATCCTAAATATGTATATAAAAAACTTTTCGAAAGAAGTTATGTAGATTATGCGAAAGAAACAATTGGATACATTTTATTGTTTGTAACTATAGCAGCAATTACTTATTATATTTCAACATTAATTAATTTTAGTAATATATATTTAGAATTTATAGTTAATTGTTTAATTAGTGTAATAATTCCGAATTTAATATTATTAATAGTATTCTTTAATAATGGTAATTTTAAATATTATTTAAATTTAGTAAAAAAGAAGTTGTAATCGGTGGGGATAAGAAAATGGAAAAAAATATTAGAAATAATAATTTAGATTTGTTAAAAGTTATAGCAGTTATATTTGTATTAATTTGCCATTATTTAAATAAAAATATGGGTGGAGCTTTTGGGAAAGTAGAGCTAAATAGTTTGAATTACTATCTTTCATATTTTTTAGAAAGTATAGCTATCATATCAGTCAATTTATTTGTGTTAATTTCAGGATATTTTTTAATAGATAAAAATGAAATAAAAATTTCTAAAATTTGTTCTTTACTAATAACAACAATATTTTATTGTACTGTTATATATTTAATTTTCTTGATTTTAGGCTATTGTACTTTTACATTAGATTCTATTATTGATTATGTAAAATCTATTTTGAGTTTTTGGTTTGTATATATTTATATTATTATGTATTTGTTATCTCCGTTTTTGAATAAATTATTAAATAATTTGAATAAAAAACAATATATGAATTTAATATTAATATTTTTTATATTTTTTAGTCTTTGGCCAAGTTTTATAAATGATTTGACCGTCAAGGATAGTGGATATGGAATTATTAATTTCATTTTATTATATATGTTAGCTGGATATCAAAAGAGATATAAACAAGAAAGTAAAAAAATTTATTATGTATATTATATTTTGTGCGTTATGATGACATTTTTATTTAGCTTAATTACTTCACGTGCGTTTCATTATAATTTTGTTTTTAATATTTTAAGTTCATTATTTTTGTTTAAGATATTTTTAAAATTTAATTTTAAAAATAAATTTATATATAAATTATCTAAACATTCTTTTTCTATCTATATTATTCATTTACAACCATTGTTAGTTCCGGTATTTTTTAATAAAATATTTAGATGTCAAGATTATTATAATAGTAACTTCTTTATACTCCATTTAATAATTACTGTTATAGGAATTTATTTTATATGTTTGATTATAGATTTATTAAAAGAAAAATTATTAGATAATATTATAAATAAAATTTTAAAGAAAATTAAAATCTTAAATTTTACTATAAAAATTTAATGTTAAAATAATCAGGAGGTTTTGAAAATGAAAAATAAAAGAAAGGGAATATCTATAATACTTAGTGTATTAATATCGATTATATGTTTATTTAGTTTAACTGTATTTAGTTATACATTATTTAAACTAAATATTATACCG
>JAEDGC010000006.1 GCA_016297695.1 Bacilli bacterium | reverse complement strand
ATTATATAACTTGTATTTTCTCTTAAAATTTTCCAACATTTACTTTACTTCATCTTATTAGTTATCTTTCTAAATACTCCTCTAAACATATTTTCTTATCATAAATTTCTTTGGCTATATCACAACTACCTACATATCTTAAATGCCATGGTTCATATCCATAACCAGTTATACTTTCTTTATCTTTTGGATATCTAACTAAAAAGCCAAATTTATGAGCATTATCCGCTACTATTTTTAAAACAGGATGATTTTTCATTTTTTGATCTTCATAGAAAACACCATTTTCATATAACAAAAAATCTACTGCTAAACCCGTTTGATGTTCAGAATAACCAGGTCTTGCTACAAATCTTTTAGTATGTTCTAATCCATGTAATTTTTCACATTCATCCCAAACTTTTTGTTGATATTCACTACTTCTATAGCCACTTTCTATAGCAATTGTATATCCTTGTTCTCTTATAAAATCTTGTAATTTTAAAAATTGTTCATATGTTTCTTTTTCTAAAGTTCTATCACTTGCATAAATAGATTCACATAACACTTTTTCATAATTTCCTTCATTAATCATTGGGTTTTCTTTATTTACTAAAATTAAATATTTATTTTCCATATTTTCTTAATTTTCCTTCTTCAATTAATTTTTTAAACAATAATCTATCATCATCCCACTCAGGATGCCAGTGAACTCCTAGTATAAAATATTTATTATCTTTAAATTCAATAGCTTCTATTACTCCATCTTTTGCTTTTGCAGTAATTTTAAAATCTTTACCTATCCATTTTGGATTATAGTTATGTAAACTTACAACATTTAATTTTTCTTTTTTAAAAATATCATATAAAATAGAATTTTTATCAATTATTTTTATTTCATGTCTAGCATCATCAACATTATCATAATTTACTTTTACATCTCCATGTATATTAGGACTTAAAATTTTTTCAAGAAGTGTTTCATCATTTTTTTCTTTTAATTTTTTATAAGTTTCTATGAATGCATCTGCAGAATATTCTTTTAAATTTTCTAAAACCATACTAAATATTGCCATACCATCAAATCCTAGACAAATACCTAACAATGGTTTATTTGTTTTAAGACAATAAGATATAGTTTCATAATAACATCTGTCTACTCTATTTCCCCCAGGAAGAATAAAAGCATCACAAATTTCTAAAGATGCGTAATCTAATTTTCCATTATTTAAACATATTCCTACAGGTATAGCACCACATTCAATTATTGCTTTACTATATAAATCTAAAAACTCATATTTATCATTATATGGATTATCATCAAGCTTTAATTTAATTTGAGGTAAAATTCCAACTACTATTTTATCATCCATTTTTATCACCTTTGTAAATATAGTATAGCACAGATATTTTTTCCTAACAAATATATATATTTTATAATATAATTGTATTAGGTGAAATTTATGTATATACTTATAAATAATAAAAAATTAGAAATAAAAGAAGCTATTACTTTTGAAGAACGCTTTCTTGGTCTTATGGGAAAGAAAAATATTTCTTATGGAATGCTTTTTAAAAAATGTAATTCAATCCATACATTCTTTATGAAAGAAAAAATAGATATTATTGGACTTGATAAAAACAATATAGTAATTTATAAATATGAAAATTTAGATAAAAATAGAATTATTAAGATTAATAACAAAATTAATGAAACAAGTATTTTGGAATTACCTCAAGGTTATTCAAAATTCATTGGAATGAATAACAAGCTCATTATAAAAATAGATTAAAATTTAATATTAAAAATCACACATAAGTGTGATTTTAATCTTTAAATGTAAACATATAATCTAGAATTTGAACATCATCTCCACGTTTAGCACCAGCTTTTTCAAGTTCATCTTCTACACCCATACCTCTTAATTTACGAGCGAATCTTAATACTGATTCATCTTCTGTAAATTTAGTCATCTTAAATAGTTTTTCAATTTCAGCTCCTTTAATAACCCATACATCGTCATCTTTAGTGATAGTATATGGTTTTTCATCTTGAAATTTATACATAATAAACGATTCAAATTCATTTTCATCATAAATATTATTAATTTCTATTTTATCAAGTTCATCTGCAAGATAAATAATTAATTCCTCTAGACCATCACCGTTTTTAGCTGAAATTGGAAATACTTTTGTATTTGGAAATTCTTTTTTAAATAAAGCTAAATTTTCTTCAAAATTAGGCAAATCTGATTTATTAGCAATAACTACTTCTAATTTATTTTTTAATTTATCACTAAATCTTTCATATTCACTTTTAATAGTTTTATAATCCTCAATTGGATTTCTTCCTTCATATGAACCCATATCAATTACATGAGCAAGTATTCTTGTACGCATAGCATGTTTTAAAAACTTATGTCCAAGTCCTAAACCATCTGCAGCTCCTTCAATTAATCCAGGTAAATCAGCGATTACAAAATTTCTACCATCTTTAACTTTTACAACCCCAAGATTTGGACTTAAAGTTGTAAAATGATATTCAGCAATTTTAGGTTTTGCTCCACTAATAGCTGACAATAATGTACTTTTACCAACACTTGGCATTCCAATTAATCCAACATCTGCCATTACTTTTAATTCACATCTAATTTTACGATACTCTCCTGGTTCACCGTATTCACTCATTTTTGGTGCTGGTTCTTGTTGTGTTGCAAATGCACGATTTCCACGACCACCACGTCCTCCATGAGCTACAATAAACTCTTCTTTATCTTTAGTTAAATCGGCAATAACTAAATTTGTATCCATATCATAAATAGTAGTTCCTTCTGGTACTTTTATAATTACATCTTTAGCATTTGCACCATTTCTATTACTTCCTTTTCCGTTTACACCTTTATCACCTTTTATTGTTTTATTGTATCTTAAATCAACTAATGTTCTAAGACCTTTATCTACGACAAAAATGATATCGGCACCTTTACCACCATTTCCACCATCTGGTCCGCCCATTTCAATATATTTTTCACGTCTAAAAGATGTACATCCATCTCCACCTTTACCTGCAATAACTTTTATAACAGTTTCATCTACAAACATTATTTACCTCCGTGTTTTTTAGTATTTTTTTGACATATTTCACAATAGTATGTACTTCTACCATTTACTTTAATTTTTTTTATTAAATTGCCACATTTGTAACATTTTTCAGATTCTCTTTTATGTACCTTTAAATAATCCTGATAATGTCCTATAACTCCTAATGAAGAGGTATAACTTCTAATAGTTGTACCACCACATTCAATTGCTTTTTTAATAATCGAACTAGAAGCATCTATTATTTTTTGACATTCATCTAAAGTTATTTCATTACCTTTTTTTAAAGGATTTATACCACTTTCAAACAAAACTTCATCAGCATATATATTACCTAAACCACTAATTATAGTTTGATCAAGTAAAAGAGTTTTAATAGCCAAATTTTTCTTGCATATTTTATTATATAAATAAGATTTAGTCAACTGTTTTGAATTTGGCTCATATCCTTGCTTATTTAAAGCATCTACATTATTAATATCATCTTTTTTTATTAAATTCATTCTACCAAATTTTCTCGTATCATGATATCTTAAATCAGTATTATCGGAAAAAGTAATTACTATATGCTCATGTTTAGCTAATGGTTGAGTAACATCTTTAATAAAATACTTACCTTCCATACGAAGATGACTTAGTAAATAATAATCTTTTAATTCGAATATTAACCATTTACCAATTCTTTTTATATCAATAAATTCATCATTAATTAAATTATTTTTAAAGTCATTTATATTTGATTCAATCATCTTAGAATAGTATATATCAACTTTTACTATTTTTTTATGTAAAATATTTTTCTTTAATGTATTTCTTACTGTTTCTACTTCTGCAATTTCTGGCATAATATCATTCCTTTTTATTATTTTATCATAAAATTTAAAAAGTAGATATTTAATCTACTCTATTATTATATATGGATCATCTGCTGTTCCAGTTCCACCTAATTCAACATTTCTATTTAAAGAAACAACTGGTCTTATCGCATAACTTGTATTTTCAACTCCTCCAGAATATCCGCCAGTAGTATTTCCATTAACTAATAAATATTGATTATTTGTATATATGACATAAGAGCTTGATTTTGCCTGCGTCATTGTCCAATTATTTAAAGCATTATACAAATATGAATGCGTGCTATTATTACTACTAAATCCTGCTAATTTCATTTCATCAGCTGATAACAACGCAATTGGGTAATCCAATAATCCATTTCCATTCTCATCAGAAACAGTAAATGAATCTTCATCATTACATGTTAGTAATGGTTCATCATTTGAACTCAATCTGCTTGCAAACGTTGAAGTTCTATCATTACAATAAATAGTATCTTCTAAAAAAGATTGATATTTAATTATATTTGAATAATACCAAGTATCAAGTGTTCCCTTAACATTAGAATTAACACCTGTTGATGATTTATATGATGTTGATTGACCATATATTCCATAAGTTAAAACTGTATTTTCACCTGTTGTATTTGAACAGTAACCATTTTCATCTGGATTACCATTATATACTATTTTTATTCCTCCAGTAGATGTTGTTCTTACTATTTTCCAACAAAAGCCTGCAAATTTTAAATTATTATTATTTATATTTCCACGATAAAAATATATTGGATAAGCATCATTTTTTGTAGAATTTAAGAAATATAAACCATTTCCATTAGAATCACTACTTGATTGACTAAAATTTAAAGTAGTCGAAGGCATTGCCTCATTAGATGCTTTTAATACTGTTACTACAGTTGGAACTTGTAATGTGTCAATTCCTAAAGTTCCCTTAAATGATTTACCCATTAAGTCACTTTGATCTTCATCTTCTTTATTTAATAAAGTAACTGTCATTGTATAATTTACTGTAGTATTTCCTGAAATTGTTAATTTCTTTAGCAAGTATTTTTTGTCTGCTGTACTAGGCATAGATTTTTCAGTTACAATTTCTTTATCATCATCTTTTAAACTATAAACTAAGTCTTTACCTATCGTATTAGTGATATTTTCCATATAAATATTGTATGTTAATTCATTATTGGTATCATTTACAACATTAAAAGTTTTAGTAAAGCTTTCTCCTAATAGTATACCATCAGCTGTTATTTCGGTAACACCATTAAATTGCAATTCTAAATTACTAACCTTTATATTTGTTTCTGTTTTATTATTTTCTGTTACCTTAGCAGTAAAATAAGAATAAGAAATACAAACTACTGATAATAATATAACCAAAACAACCAATAAACTTATTAAAAATTTATTACTTTTCATATTAACTCACATCCCATATCCTAATAATATATTACCTTTACTATTAAATTTTGTAAAGAAAAAATAGTAAATTTTACTATTTAATTTACTATTTTGCTTCATACCAATTAATACCATAATCAGCACTAACTTTTAAAGGAACTTTAAGTTTTATAACGTTTTCCATTATATCCTTTACTATTCTTTCAACAATTTCTTTTTCTTCCTTTACTACATCAAATATTAATTCATCATGAACTTGAATAATCATTTTTGTTTTAATATTTTCTTTTTTAAAGGCATCATATACAAGAACCATAGCTTTTTTTATTATATCTGCACTAGTTCCTTGAATTGGAGTATTAAGAGCAATTCTTTCACCAGTTTGTCTAACCATATAATTAGCATTATTTAATTCTTCTATAATTCTTTTTCTATTAAATAATGTTCTAACATACCCATTTTCATATGCAAAATCAACTATATCTTTCATATATGTTTTAACTCCTGGATACAATTCATAATATTTATCAATAAATTTTTTAGCATCTTTAACAGATATCTCTAAATTTTCTCCAAGTCCAAATCCACTTATTCCATAAACTATTCCAAATATTACAGCTTTTGCTGTAGAACGCATACTCTTTGTTACTTTGCTTTCATCAATTTCATAAATATCAGCCGCAACTTTAGTATGAATATCTTCTCCATTAATAAATGCATTTATTAACTCTTCTGAATTTGAAATATGTGCAAGCAAACGAAGTTCTATTTGACTATAGTCTACGCTTAAAATTAAATCATTTGTTGGTAAAAAAGCTTTTCTAACTTTTCTTCCTTCTTCATCTTTAGCTGGAATGTTTTGTAAATTAGGTTCTATAGATGACAATCGACCAGTTCTTGTATAATTTTGCTTAAATATTGTATGAATCTTTCCATCTTCTTTTATATAGTTTTCTAAGCCTTCTAAATATGTCGAATAAATTTTACTTAAGTTTCTATACGTAAGTATTTTCTTTATTATTGGATGAACATCAATTAATTTATTTAATACTTTTACATCAGTCTTATAAGATTTAGTTCCTTTTTTACCACCAGGAAGTCCAAGACGTTCAAATAATACCTCACCAAGTTGTTTTGGTGATGCAATATTAAATTCTACTCCTGCTAAATTATATATTTCATTAGTTAAAATATCTAATTTGATTTTAGTTTCTTCTTTCATTTCATCTAAAATATTTTTATCTGCTTTAACTCCAGTTAATTCCATATCAGCTAATACTCTTATTAAAGGCATTTCTATTTTTTCATATAAATCAAATTCATCTTCAATTTTTAATTTATTAATATAGTTATCTCTTGTTCCAAAAATATAATTAGATTTTTTTACTATCTCTTTTTTTAAACTATCTATGTTTTCAAAATCTTTAATATCTTGATAAAAAATAGCTTGATATCTATCTTTATTCATAAGATAAGCTATATCATCTTTAAAATCATAATTTAATAAACTAGCTGCAATACTTAAATCGTAATTTACATCAGGACAAATGATATTTTGATATTGTAAAGAAACTATATTTTTTTTATTTTCAAAAGTATACAATACTTTATCTTTAATTTTAAAAATAACATCTTTTATTAAATCTTTTTTAATAAAATAATTATTATTTTTAGTAGATAATCCCATACCTACTATATTACCATTATGATAATTAGTATTGTCTAATTCTATGTAAAAACTCATTTCTTCTTCTAATTTTATATCTTCAATAGAATTTACTTCAATATAATCAAAATCTTTTTCTTTTGGTTTTTCTTTAAAAGATTTCATTAAGGAATAGAATTCTAAATCTTCATATATTTCATATAATTCTTGATTTTCATTTTTTTCGTATTTATATTTTTCAAGATTTAAATCAATAGGTACATCTCTATAAATAGTAGCTATTTCTTTACTCATAAAAGCATTTTCTTTATCATTTATTAATTTTTCTTGAGTTTTACCTTTTATTTCATCAATATGCTCATAAATTTCTTCAATTGTTGGATATTTTTGTAATAAATTTAATGCTGTTTTTTCTCCAATTCCTTTAACCCCTGGTATATTATCTGATGAATCTCCAGCTAAAGCCTTTAAATCGATCATATTAATTGGTTTAATTTTATAATCTTCATAAAAAGTAGTTGGATTATATCTAATATAATCTTTTTGTTTTAATAATTTTATATCCACTTGTTCAGATAAAAGTTGTAAAAGATCTTTATCACTAGATACAATTGTAGCAATAAAATTATCATCGTTTTCAACCTCTTTAGCAAGTGTTCCAATTATATCATCAGCTTCATATGGTTCTAA
This sequence comes from Bacilli bacterium, assembly GCA_016297695.1. Lineage (GTDB taxonomy): Bacteria > Bacillota_I > Bacilli_A > RF39 > UBA660 > RUG14121. The sequence goes on along the minus strand of JAEDGC010000006.1, from coordinate 56,400 downwards.
TTCTATGGCTTTAATACCCATAGCATTTAATATTTTTCTAGCATATGGCATTTGTTTTTTTAAATCATCTGGTGTTTGCTGTCTACCTTCTTTATAAAAATCATACTTACATTTTCTAAAATTTTTACCTATATCAAATGCTACTGCTATGTAACTTGGTTCTTCTTCTAATATTATTTTGTTAATCATAGTTACTAATCCATATAAAGCATTTGTTGGAAACCCTTTAGAATTTTTCATTATATTTCCTGTATATGCAGTTGCATAGTAACTTCTAAAAAGCAAATTATTACCATCAACTAAAATTATTTTTTTCATACAATCACCACCTTTATTATAGCAAAAAAAGTAAACTAAATATATAAGTTTACTTTTAAAATTTAAATATCTTCATTATTTATTATCTTAGTTGGGTTTAATACAGTTAACTCTTCAAATTTTTCATTACCAATTAATTTAATAATTTTCTTTTTGTTTTTTAAAAAATTTTTAAAAAACATACTATCTTCATGATGAATATCTCCACCAATTAAAGTAGCAAGATTATTTTTCAAAATATGTTTTACAACCTTTTTAGATTCATTACCATATTTTCCCATAATTGATTCAAAATTAACTTGTAATAATGCTCCTCTATTTATCCATTCATCTAAAATATTATAATCTTTTTTTACAATTAAGTATCTTTCTGGATGAGCTATAATTGGAACTAATCCTCTACTTTTTAATTTAAATATTATTTCATTTAAATTAATTATATTATCATTTAATGGAATCTCAATTAATACGTATCTTGAATTATTTAACGGACAACAATTACCATTTTTTAAATTTTCTAAAATATTTTCATCTACAAATATTTCATTTCCTAAATATAATTTTATATTAATATTTTCTTTTTTTATCTTATTTTCTAATTCTAAAAATAATTTATATTTTTCTATATTGTTAACATTGTATTTTGTACCTTTAATATAATGTGGCGTAACAATAACATCTGAATATCCTAATAATTCTAGTTTTTTTATTGTATTTATTGCTTCTTCTAAACTTTTAACACCATCATCTATATTTGGAAGTAAATGAGAATGAACTTCAATCATTATTTCTCTCCATAATAACCATAATAATTGCTATTAACTAATGGTGTTTTATTTGCTATAACTCCACCAATATTTGCATTTACATTAATAAGTGCTTGCTTAGTATTTTCAAGTATTTCAACATTTATATCTCCAATAGCACTAACAATTACTACCTTATCAACTAATGATGCCATTATTAAAGAATCTGTTAATCCTGTAACTGGTGTTCCATCAAATATAATATAATCAAATTTATTTTTTAACATTTGAATAACTACTTTGTTTTTAGCAGATGCAAGTAATTCACTTGGATTAGGTGGCACAGTACCCATAGTTATTAAAGATAAATTTTCAATATTTGTTTTATTAATATATTGTTTTACATCTGTATTAATATCATCAATAAGTAAATTAGATAATCCTTTTTCATTATTTATATTAAAGATTTTATGTAATCTACCTTTTCGCATATCACAATCAACTAATAAGACCTTACTATTATTTTGGGCAAAAGTTATTGCAAGATTTGAACTAATAAAACTTTTACCTTCTCCTGGTACAGAAGATGTTACTAAAACTGTTTTTAATTTTTCATCTACTGCTGAAAATTGTAAATTTGTTCTTACAATTCTAAGGGCTTCAGCTACATTTGATTTTGGATCTTTTTGGACAATTAATTCATCTTTCATTATTTTCTACCCTTTCTTTTATCATTATAATTAGGTACTCTTCCAAGAATTGGTAATTTTGTAATTTCTTCAATTTGTTCGACAGTTTTTACAGTTGTATCAAAATAAGCTAATACAAAAGCTATTAAACATCCGGCAAAAAGTCCTAAAGCTAACCCTAAAAGCATTTTTTTAACATAACTCATATTTGCTGAAGTTTCAGGAATCTCTGCATAATCTAAAACACTAACGTTTTCAATATTATATATTTTTGATACTTCATCACTAAAAACTTTAGCAACTTTATTAGCAATTTTACTACAAGTTTGTGGATTTTTATTAGTTACTGTAATAGAAATTATTTCTGTTTCATTTACTGCAGATACTGTAATTTTTTCAGCAAGTTCATCAATTGATATATCTAAATTTAAATCATTAATTACTTGATTTAAAACTTTTTTACTTTTTATTATTTCTTGATAAGTTGCAACTAGTTTTGAATTTATCGTTAAATCATTAGTAGTAATAGCATCATCTTTCGAATTACTATTTGAAACACCCGTAAGAACTAAAGTCGTAGTTGACTTGTAATAAGGTTTTTCTAAAAACATAGCATAAATGCTTACTAAAGCACAACTTAAAAAAGTTATAAAAGCAATTAAAACTATTCTTTGTTTAAAATTATCAAATACTCTTTTTAAATCTATTTCTTGTGTCATATCTTATACCTCTTTATTCTTAAATTTATTATAACATAATAGTATTTTTTTTCCAAGCATAAGGTTAAAAAAAGAAAGCTTTTAAAGCTTTCAACCCTTTTTATTCTAAAATAAATTATTTATCTTGTAACATATTTAATAAGTCAATTTTAAATTTATCTTTACTAGCATTAGCTTTAGAAATCATAATACCTTTATAAGTTTTTAATTCTGACATATGTCCTTCAAGTAATATTTCAGATGGTGTAATAGTATCTAACATAACTGTTTCTTCTTTTTTATATACAGTATAATGTAATTTAACTTCACCGTGTACTTGAGCAAACATCTTATCACTTGGTAGTTTTAATTCATAAGTTTCTGTACCAGCTTTTTTATTTTGTGATACTAATTCTCCAATAAACTCACCATTTCTTAAAGATGGATAATATTCAAAATTTAACTTTTTATAAGCTATCATATTATATTTTTTTAAAGCTCTCTCTAATTTATGATATTCATTTTCATCTATATAATCTAAAACATAACCTTTCATTAACAATTCCCCCTTTATGTTCTGATATATACATTATAGCACAAACAGCAAAAAATGTCAAATTTATGTATATCTCAACACTTTTTCTTGCTATTTTCTCTTATGTATGTTTGTATTTTAGCACATATTTTAGAAAATGTCAAATTATGTCGAACAAACATATATTCTCGTTTGTATATTAATTATGTTTTAATTTTAGAATTTTTATTCAGCAAACTATATTTTTAATTCAATTATCGTTTGACCTAAATTATCAATATCTAATTCAAATCTATTTACAATTTGACTATTTTTTAATATTTCATGAACTTTTTGTTTTAGTTTTCCCGTTCCTTTGCCATGAATTATTACAACATATTTATTTTTCATTTTATAATTATCATTTAAGAAATCATTTACAACAAAAACTACTGTTTGAGTAGTTTCGCCATGTACATCCAATTTAGGATATTTATTTAATACCATCATTATTTTCACCAGTAGTTGTTGTTGTATTTGTTGTATTAACTTGACTATTATCTATTTGAGGTTGAACTGCTGATGATTGATCAGGTATATTTTGAGTTGCTGCTTCACTAATATTTGGTTTATTTTCATTAACATTTGAATTAACCACATTGTCACCACTAACAGGTGCATCAATTGGTCCAAATTTTGATTCATAGTAATTTGCTATATCACTAAATAGTGGTACAGATTTTTGTGCTCCTATCTTACTTAATGATAATCCAGCAGCAATATTTGCAATTCTTATTATTTTTTCAATTTCATATCCCCTAGATAATCCAGCAATAAAAGCTGCGTGGAAAATATCTCCAACTCCAGTTGAATCTTTAATATTTTCAACTTTTAATCCAGGCATTACTTTAATTTGATTATTATCTAAATATATAGCACCATGTTCTTTTAAAGTAATAATAACTGTACTATTACTATATTTAATAGCAATCTTTTTATAAAGTTCAAGTAACGTAGTTGGGTTATTAAAATCAGCTTGAATACCAGTTAATTGTTCAGCAAAATTTTGACTTGCAATTATATATTTTGCATATTTACAAAGTTCTACATTAGATTTTGTATAATCACCAGCATCTAATACAGTTATAGCATTAGGATATTTATTTACAACACTTATTCCAGATGTATATTCATACCCATCTAAATAAATAATTTCTGGAAGAAAATCAAATTCATATTTTTTAACATGTGGTTCTGTTTCACAAATAGAAAATACCGTCCTATTACCAGAAGTTTTGTTTATTAGAATAAATGAAATAGGAGTTTTAGATTCAAAAACAGTTTCTATAGTATGTGCTTTAACACCAGCATCTGTTAAATCCTTCTTTATTTTATTTCCTAAATCATCGCCACCTACAGCCCCAGATAAATAAACTTCTTCTTTCCATTTTGCTAAAGCATAAGCTACATTACATGCTCCACCACCACTTGATTCAACTTTCTCCTTTAATTCATACTTTAAACCTTCAATTGGAAATCCATCTATTGGTAAACTGTAATCATAAGTAATTTTACCCATACATAATATTTTCATTTTATCACCCTTTATTCTAATAATAATTATACAATATTTTTATAATTAAAAAAAGCTAATTTTTTTATTTATTAGTATTAGCATAATAATTACGTTCAGATAAGTCTTGTGAAACCCAATCTAAATCACCACAATCACTATCTCCTTCTTCATTTAAAAACTCTTCAATATCATAAATTAATTCATTTATTGAACCATACTTTTTATAATCAAACCCATAACGTTCTAGTATTTCAATATGGGCATCACTTAAAAGCAAGCCGTTTTCTAAATTTTTTAACATATTTTTTTCTATATCTTTTGTTATATAATCTTCTTCCATAATCTATTTTTACCTCATTTTCTCTAATTAATTATAAAGTATTTTAAATAAAAATGCAAAACAGAGAAATTTTATTTATTTTATTATTAAAACTAATATAATCAAATAATTTATTATCACTTTATATTCATATATTTATAATAAAGAAAATTACAATTTCCATGAATCATCATTCCCTTATAACTTGACATCATACTTAAAAATTTTAAATTAGTTATATAACCATGCCTCTTAAGTAATTGTAAATCTTTTACTTTTCTTTTAAAATTATTCTTCGTTCTATTTCTTAATTTTACAATTAGTTTTTTATTTTTTAAAAAGAATCTATATCCTAAAAAATCTATACCATTTTTTATACTATTTATCATAGTTTTATTTTCATTCAATTCTAATTTATATTCTTTAAATAATTTATTCCTAATAATTTTTAGGCATTCATTTAAATATTCTTTACTCGAATGTAAAATAACAAAATCATCCATATAATTAATTACATATTTCAATTGTAATTTTTCTTTCATATAATGATTAATTTCATTCAAATATATTAAACCAAATGCTTGAGATGTTTGATTCCCAATTGCACAACCTTTACCAAATTTATATTCTGGTATTTCCATAACTTCTTTAATAGAATTTTTATTACACTTATTTTTTATTAAATAATCAATGCGTGTTTTTTTTATTTTTGATACATGTTTATTAATATATGTACAATCAGTAGAATCAATAATTTTATCTAATACTTCTAAAGCATCTTTATCTTTAATTTTTCTTCTTAATATCTGTTTTAATACCTCATGGTCTATATTATAAAAATATTTTTTTATATCTATTTTAAGATAATAGAAATTATCATTTTTATATTTTATTTCATTTATATATCTCTTTAATAAATCAATCCCATATTTTGTACCTTTACCAATTCTAGTTGCACACATTGAATTTGTATAAGTATTTTCAAATACATTTACTAAAAAATAATTAGCAAATAAATGATTTATTACTTTATCTTCAATATTTTGAGACATTATTACTCTACATTTAGGATCAGTAATAAAAAATATATTATACTTATTAAAGCTAAATTCTTTATTCATTATTCGATTCTTTATATTAATTATATGTTCAGCTTTATACAATAAAAAATTCTCTGCTCTTTTTTTATTTTTCACTTTTGAACATACAACATCTATCATTTTTTCAATATTATCTAATTTATAAGTTTCTTTATAAAGATTGTTTACTCGTTTCATAACTAAACCACGCTCTTGTCATTTTATCTATATCAATTAAATGATTAACATAACTTTCAAATTTCTTGTTTTTTATTAATTCTTTATGTAATGCCTCTTCTAAATAAAAATTTAACATTTGAATTTTAATAACTATTTCTTTTTTATCTTTTATATCTTGAAATATATTTGCTCTATAAATAAGTTCTAACATAGAATAACATGAATCAATTATTCTATCTCTTAGCACTTTATATTGTATAGGAAAATTAATTGCATTTTTTTCAATATTTCAAATTGTTTTTCTAGCTTGCTTTGCTATTATAAGATTTTCATGTATTTTTATATTTTTCATATTTTTTATCTAACTTTTCTTTTTTCTTTTCATCCATATTTACCTCATTTTTTTTACAAAAAAAATGTAGTAATTATAGAAAATAAAGACTTTCATTTTAATTAATATTACTAATCTAAATTTTCATTTACTACATATATTTTGTGTTACCACATGGAATATTCTTGTTTTCTATTCTTAATTTCATAACATTTAATCATAAAATAAGTAATATAGAAAAATAGGCGGGACTACTACTCAGTGCAATTCACATTGCCAGACGAATTGACATTGCAGTTAGCGTTAGTCGAATTATCGTTGCAATTCACAAAGCCATTCGAATTAACGTTGCAGTTGAAATCGTCACCATTGCAATCTACGTTAGAGCTGTTAGAGTTGCAGCACTTTTAAACAGAATATCCCTACGGGAGATATTAATATCATATCTCCCGTAAAATTTGTGCCTACACTTATCGTTCGGCACCATTCGTCGCTTTGCTCCTCAATATCTTTTGTTTCACAAAAGATAGATTAAAGATTACTAGATTTCGCGGCGGGACTACTACCCAGCGCAATTCACACGGCCAGACGAATTGACATCGCAGGCAAAGCCAGCCAAATTATCGCCGCAAGCCACGTCGCCATCCGAATTAACGTAGCAGCCGAAATAGCCATCGTTGCAATCCACGGTATAGCTGTTAGAGGTGCAGCTAATATCTGAAAATACTTCTTGGATATGATTTTGTTCTTCATCCCAGTTATTATTTTTGAAGCAAGCTAATTCTCCATTTCTTACTATACATACTCCTTTTTGACTTCCATCTGAATCTAATCCTACAAATACATTTCTTCCTAATGTTGTATAATCTGTTGCACTACTTGTTGTTGGGTCCCCAAAGGCATAGTATGCTGGTACCCATGCAACTTCTTCTTGAATTTGTTCCGTATCTATTCCTAGTGTTGCATTAAATGAAGAACCTTGATAATCATTTTGTGGTGTATCTAAGTATTTATATTCTATTTTTAATGTATAGTTTTTTGTTACACCAGTATCTATTGATATATTTGTCTTTAAATATGACTTTCCAGTATTTGTTACTGGTAAGGCTGTTTCTGATACTACTTCTCCATTATCATCTGTTAGTGTATATACTAAATCTTCATTAAATTCATTTGTGATATTTTCCATATAAATATTATATGTTACTGCTCTATTACTTGTATTTTCTACACTAAATGTTTTTGTAAAACTATCTCCTGGTATCATGCTATTTGCATTTATTTCTGATACTCCTGTAAATGTAAGTCCTAATTCATTAGATTTCATTATTGTTTCTGTTTTATTATTTTCTGTTATCTTGGCACTAAAGTATGCATATGATACTCCAGTTAATATTCCTAAAGTTGCTACACCTGCCACTATAGGTACTATCACTTTTTTCTTATTCATTTTCACTCTCTCCTATCATTAATTTCATTTTAACATTTAAAAATATTGCTTTCAACAAAAAAATGATGCAAGCACATAACTTTACATCATTTTACATGCTTTTAAATTATTTAACTTTTTCAATTCTTTCTTTTCCACCCATGTATGGTTGTAAGGCTTTTGGTATTCTAATACTTCCATCTTCATTATAATTGTTTTCTAATAATGCAATAAGTCCTCTTGGTGATGCTACTACTGTATTATTTAATGTTGTTGGATAGTAATTGCCATTTTCACCTTTTACACGAATACCTAATCTTCTTGCTTGGGCATCGCCAAGGGTAGAACAAGATCCTACTTCAAAGTATTTTTGTTGACGTGGACTCCAAGCTTCAATATCACAAGATTTAACTTTTAAATCAGCCAAATCACCACTACAACATTCTAATTGTCTTACTGGGATATCCCAATTTCTAAATATTTCTACTGTTAGTTTCCACATTTTATTATAATAATCCATAGCTTCTTCTGGATTACAAATAACTATCATTTCTTGTTTTTCAAATTGGTGAACTCTATAAAGTCCTCTTTCTTCTAAGCCATGAGCTCCACCTTCTTTTCTAAAACAAGGAGAATAAGATGTCATTTTAATTGGTAATTCATTTTTATTTAACATTTGTCCTTTGAATTTACCAATCATAGAATGTTCACTTGTTCCAATTAAATATAAATCTTGTCCTTCTATTTTATACATCATTGCTTCCATTTCAGCAAATGACATAACTCCTGTAACAACATCACTTCTTATCATAAATGGTGGAATTGCATAAGTAAATCCAGCATCAATCATATAATCTCTTGCATAGGCAATCATAGCTTCATGAAGTCTTGCAATATCTCCAAGTAAATAGTAAAAACCTTCTCCACTAGTTCTACCAGCAGATTCTTTATCCATACCATTTAATTTTTCAATAATATCTGCATGATATGGTATTTCATAATCTGGAACTATAGGTTCTCCAAAACGTTTGACTTCAACATTTTCGCTATCATCTTTACCAATCGGAACACTTTTATCAATAATATTTGGTATAACCATCATTCTCTTTTTAATTTCATTAGCTAAATTTTCTTGTTTTTCTTCAAGTTCAGTAATTTTTTTAGCCATAGAAGTTATTTCTTCTTTAATTTTATTGGCTTGTTCTATTTTCTTTTCTTTCATTAAAACACCAATTTCAGCACTCATTTTATTTTTTTTAGCCTTTAGTTCATCAGCTTGGGCTTGGGCTTCTCTAACACTTATATCAAAATCATAAACCTCATCTACTAGTACTAATTTTTCATCTTGAAATTTATTAACAATATTCTCTTTTACTAATTCTTTGTTTTCTCTTATTAATTTAATATCTATCATATTTTTTCCTCCTATAAATAAAAACCACAAAACTGCCAAGGAGCAATTCTGCGGTACCATCCTTTATATTACTTAATTACTTGTAACGTAAGTTAACCGGAGTTTATTAAACTCTCTAGAAAGTAGATTCATTATAATTTATTTATTAGTTTCCACCAACCACTAACTCTCTATAAAATTTATTATAATTACTTGTCTTTCATCATTGATTTATATCCTTATTATATCACTTTTTTTAAATATTTCTACTAAAATAAACTTAATTGACTACTTTCTGGCATTTCATCTAGTACTCCCATAGTTCTAAGCTTTTCAATTGTAGTTTGATTAACTTTTCCTCTAATTTGAAAATCTTCAATACTATAAAAAGGTTTTATATTTCTTTCTTCAATTATTTTAGCAGCAACAGCATCCCCTAGTCCATCTAGTGTTCTAAAAGGTAAAATTAAAGCATTATTTTCTTCATCCATTATGAAATTTTTACCATCACTAGCTTCTATATCAATATTTCTAAATTTAATACCACGAGCTGATGCTTCTAGTGCTATTTTTAAAGATTCAATTGTACTATTTTCTTTATTAGTAGCCTCATAACCTTTACTTTGTAATTCTATTAATTTTTGTTTTATTGCATCATATCCTTTAATCATTGCCTCAATATCAAAATCATCTAATCTTGTAGAAAAATATGTTGCATAATAAACAAGAGGTTTATGAACTTTATACCAAGCTATTCTAAAAGCACTTGTTACATATGCTGCTGCATGGGCTTTTGGGAACATGTATTTAATTTTAGCGCAAGAATTTATAAACCAGTCATCTACTTTATATTCGTTCATTAAATCAACATATTCTGCCCATTGTGCTGCTTCTTTTGGCTTTGACGCTTTTCCTTTACGAACAAATTCCATTATTTTAAATGCTTTAAATGGAGGAAGTCCGCGATACATAAGTTCAACCATGATATCATCACGACATCCAATAACTTTAGCAAAAGGTACAACATTATTTTGAATTAATTCTTGAGCATTACCTAACCATACATCTGTACCATGAGCAAGACCAGATATCTTAACAAGTTCGGCAAATGTTGTTGGTTTTGTATCTTCAACAAGTTTTATGGTAAATGGTGTTCCAAATTCTGGTACTCCAAGTGTTCCAGTTTCACACATTATTTGTTCTTTAGTTACTCCTAAGGCTTTTGTTGATGTAAATATAGACATAGTTTCTTTATCATCAAGTGGAACTTCTGTTATATCATCTCCAGTTAAATCTTGAATCATTCTAAGTTGTGTTGGATCTGTATGACCTAAAATATCTAGTTTTAAAACATCTTGATCAATAGCATGGTAATCAAAGTGTGTTGTTCTCCATGCACTACTTGGATCCTCTGCTGGGAATTGGAATGGTGTAAAATCATAAACATCCATATATCCTGGAATTACGACAATCCCCCCTGGATGTTGCCCTGTAGTTCTTTTTACACCAGTACATCCTTTAGCAAGTCGTTCTATTTCAATATTACGCATTATAATATTTTTCTCTTCACAATATCCCTTGACATAACCAAATGCTGTTTTTTCAGCAACTGTACCAATAGTACCTGCACGGTATACATTATCAACTCCAAATAATACTTTTGTATATTCATGAGCACTAGCTTGATTTAAATCGGAGAAATTTAAATCGATATCAGGAACTTTATCAGCATTAAATCCAAGGAAAGTTTCAAACGGAATATCCTGACCATCTTTTACTAAAGAAGCATCACATTCAGGACATTTTTTATCAGGTAAATCAAAACCACATTTATAAACACTACCATAAGGATTTCCTTCTTCATCATAAAAAAGACTTTTTTTACATTTTGGACATCTATAATGTGGTGCTAAACTATTAACTTCTGTAATTCCCATCATATATGCAACAAGGGAAGATCCAACAGAACCACGTGATCCAACTAAGAAGCCTTCATCATTTGAATGTTTAACTAATTTTTGAGCAATTAAATATATAACGTCAAAATTAGCTCCGATGATTGCAGTAAGTTTAGATTTTGCTTCTTTTAAGGCATCTTCTTCACTTAATTCTGGATTTTCTATTCTAAGTCCTTTAGCCATTTCTTTAGATACTTCATCTGGTCCTTTTTTTACAGTTTCATGCAAATATGGATACAAATCATCAGGATTATCTCCACTAACTTTTTTTAAAGCATCTATAAATTTTGAACCATATAATTCTAAGGCTAGTCTTTCCTCAATATGATAAGGAAGTGGATTACCATAAAGTCTTTCAGCTTTTTCATATACCATATTTGTAACAATCATTTGTGAATTATCGATCTTTGGAGCAAATGGTATACCACCAGTATCTATAATAACTTCAATTTCTTCCACCATATCTTTAATTTTATTAGTATTTGTTACAACAATTTCATAAGCTTCTTCTTCACCTAGAAAACTAAAATCTTCAAGCATTTCTTTTGTTGTTTTTAAATACATATTAGGTATTTCAAGCCCTTTTCTATTTAATGGATGAAGTTTACCATTGAATTTTTGATTTACAATAATCTCACGATATATTTTATCTTCTTTTTTTAGATTATGAACATCACCAGTTGCACAAACTAATTTTCCAGCTTGTTTAGCAACATTTACAATACGCTTCAAATAATTTTGAGCTTCAATAATATTGGAAAACTTTTGATCAGGTCCAATTAAATGAGTAAATGCACTAATTGGTTGAACTTCAATATAATCATAAAAACGCATCATATTTACAAGTTCTTCATCATCTTTTTCGAAAGCTTTATCAAATATTTCACCATTAATACATCCTGAACCAATTAAAAGTCCTTCTCTTAAATCTATAACATCTTTACGAGGTATTTTTGGTTGTTCATTTTTATATAAATATTTAGTATTTGCAGTACTTATTATTTTAAATAAATTTTTAAGTCCTACTCTATTTTGAGCAATCATTGTAGCATGAAATGGTCTTGAAAATTTAATTAATGAATCTATATCAACTTTGTTATATAAATCAGTAGATGTATTAATATTTTGTTCATATAAGTTTTTACACATTTTGTAAAATGCTAAAGCAGTTCCTTCAGCATCATAATCTGCTCTATGATGTTTATCTTCATCCCATGGAATATCTAATTTTTTAGTTAATGTCTGTAATTTGTGATTTGTCCATTCAGGATGTAAAAATCTTGCAATTGACATTGTATCAAGTACGGTATAATCAAAGTCATTTAATCCATACTTATTACATGCAGCACTCATAAAACCAATATCAAATTTAGCATTATGAGCAACCATCGGACAATCTTTAGCCCATTCTAAAAATCTTTTAGTAACGTTTTCTTCATTATCCTTTCCACTAACCATTTCATCGGTTATATAAGTTAATTCCGTAATTTTTTGTGGTATTGGTCTTTTAGGGTCAATTAATTCATCAAAACGATCAATTATTTTCCCATTTTGAATTTTTACAGCACCAATTTCTATCATTTGATCAGAGCCAGCATAAAAACCAGTAGTTTCTGTATCAAATACTACAAAACAATCTTCTAATAAATTATAATCTTTTTTATTATTCCAAACAATGTCAACATCATCATTAACAATATTCATTTCAGCGCCATATAAAACTTTAAAACGATCATCTTTTTCTTTTCCTTTGTTATAAGCTTCAATAGCATGGAATATTGGTGGATAAGCTTGGGCACAGTTATGATCAGTTACAGCAAAAGCTTTTTGACCCATATCAGCTACATATTTAAGAATTTTTTCTGGTTCAATAACACCATCCATAGCACTCATCATTGTATGCATATGTAGTTCAACACGAGGTATTTTAGCATCATCTATTACAGGTTCATCTTTAGAATCAATTTTTTCAATATTTCTAATTTGTAAAACAAAATCTTTAGAAAAATTATCATATTCTACCTTACCGTGAAATCTATACCAATTGCCTTCTTTTAAAGTTCCTAAAACACTTAAATATTCATTGTGATCTTTTTTAAATATTTTAGCTTGAATAGAATTAGTTTTATCACTAATTTTTAATGTTATGATATTAATGGTTTCTCTTTCCATGGTGTCTATCCCAAATATATAAGCTTCAAAAATAGCATTTTTCATATCACCTATAACATTTGAAATACTAGTAATATCTCCATCAATATGACGTCCCATTAAAATGTTACTATTTTCTTTGGGAATTTCTTTTTTTACTTCAAGATTTTCTTTTGTAGAATTAATTTCTTTAACAATTGAATCATGTTTTTCTTCATTAAAAACAGTAGTTATGTTAAACTCTCCAATTCCATAATCTAATAAATCTTTCATTAATGATTTACTTTCTCTTAAAATCAAATCTTGTTCATTTTTAGTATTAACCTCAATAGAAATTATTTCATCATCTATGATTATATTAGAATCTTTTAAACTTATTAAAGATGGTCTTTTATCCACTAAAATTAAAATTAATTGTTTTACATAATTATTTATATCTTCTGCTGTTATATTTTTATAATGCATTTTTATAATACATTTTTTTTCACCATTTATACCTTTTTTAGCAGCATCATAAAGTTTTTTTACATACTTGTAATCTATAACATTATCATTAATTAAATTAACTTCAAAAGTTTCTTCTTTTTTCTTTAAAATTACTTTTAATACTTTTGTATCTTCAAATATATTTTCATCGTCTTTAAAACTTATACTATTAAAAAATCTTTGTAATTCATTATCCATAATGTCACTTCTTTCTTGTTGTATCTTTATAATATTGTAACATAAAAAAGAATAAAAAAAGAAATAAATTCTTTATTTTCAAAATTTATTTCTTAATATTTATTTTTTACTTTCCCCACCACTCGCTTATAAAATAAGGGCTCAACCCTTATTTTTTGCTTTTAAAAAAATATTAGCCTTTTTTTCGGCTAATACACTTTATTTTTTCATTTTTTTCTATTTCTACATTTTTTAGAAATTCCGCTTATTTTTCCATTTAAAATATACATTGTTCTAAGTCTAAAAAAATCAAAATTTTTATATCCAAATGCTATTCTTTTTATTACTTTTATTTTATTATTTAATCCTTCTGTAAATCCATTTGAAAATCTTTCATCTATAAATGAATTTACTATATAAGGTAACCAATTTTCTATTGTTTTTGATGCTTCTTCAAATTCTTCTATTTTAGAATCTTTACATACGTTTATCCATTCTTTTAATTCTTCTTCAGCATCTAAATATTCTAAATGTTTTACAGTATCAAAAAATAATTCTTTTAATATATATGCTTGTTTTAATTCTTTATTTATATTTAATAGTTCTTCTCTTAAATCATATCTTAATATATCTGCCATATGACCATTTTTATATCTTTTAGTATATGTAAACCATTCTATATCATTACTATATTTTCTTAGCAATGTTACATTCTTTTTATTTTTTAACATTCTATATTCTTTGCTATTATATCCATATTCTTTTTGCAATCTTATTCTAACTTTATCTAGCGCTTCCATGATATATCGTGTATAATGAAATCGGTCAACTACATATTTTGCTTGGGAAACATTATTTTAGTGACCAATAAATATGGTTCGTACATATCTGATATTACGAACTCTACTGAGTGCCTGTTATTACAGTATGTGAAATATTGTAGCAGGTACTCTTTTTTTCGTTCTGGTAATATATCTAAACATTTCTTATGGATTGGATCATTTAATACAAATGCATATTTTCCTTTTTTGGTATCTGCTTTAAATTCATCAAATGATATTACTCTTGGTAGATTTATTACATGTTCTGGATAATTACTCATTGCATTTTTCAATATTTTTCTTACACTTTCTGAATTAATATTATTCTCTTGAGCAATATATTTAATACTTAAATTATAATTTAATAAATCTTTTAATACTTTCTGTTCAAGTTTATTTGATATACTTTTTCCTTTGTTATTCAAATCAACAACCTCCGTAAATTTTTTATTACATTTATGACATATAAATCTTTTCTTTTTAATTACTATTTTTGTATCATGTTCAAATAATTTTAAATACTTTAATTCTATAGGTTTTAATCTATCGTGAATACTACTTGTACATTCTCCACATAATGGACATTTTTGGTTTTTATTTTTTGTCTCTATTTCTATAATTTTTATTATTTTATTTTTATCATTTCCTTCTAAAATTTTTAATATTTTATAGTTTTCTAATCCTAAAATTTTCTCAATATTTTTCAATTCTTCACCTCCATTTCTAAGTGATTATTTTATCATAAAAAAAAGATAACTAATTTCTTAGTTATCTCCCCACTAAAACGTGTAGCATTTATATAAAAACTCCCCAGTAAAATATCTAAAAGGGAGCATTTAGCTCCCCACTAGATTATCTAGAACCATTTCTTAACTATCTCCCCACTAAAAATTCTAAAAGGGAGTTTGCTACTCCCCACTAGAAATTGTAGAACCGAAGTTTCATATAAAAAGTCCCAACCAAATTCTGATAAGTACCTTTTTTAACTCCCCAGTAAATTCAGAAGAAACCTTATATTTAATATTGTATATTTGTTTTTGATATTTCGATTGCAGGACGAACCCCAAGGTCGCTGTTCGCATTCCTTACCATACCACTACCTATTGCCTTGGAATGAGTAGACACACGCCACGCTTCACTGGATATATTCGCTTGAGGCGTCTCTAACCAGTATCCCCAAGTTGTTAATGATTCATTTGAATAAATTGTGTTCTCCATTAAATATTTACATTTAGAACTTAATCCTCCAGTTGAAGTAATTGCTGTTGTTCCATCATAACATCCATTATATACTTCTTGATATGTTAATAATCTTGCAGCATATCCTTCATAACTAAATGATGAAGTCAAATTTTCGCAACTAGTAGTACCATTATTAAAAGTTACACATCTTGTTGTACCTCCTAATTGGTTTGTTATTTGTCTTGTTGTTGAATTTAAACTGATATTACTCCATTGCGTCGTTGTTGGAAGTTGTAATTTGGCCGTTACAGGTCCTTTGTAATTAATACTCGATGTAGATTCATAATATGCATATTTTGTTGAATTGTTTGGTTCTCCTCCACTTACATTATTATAGTAAATTAATACTGCTATATCTGAATCAGTTGTAATTCCATTTGTCATATCAGAAACATAGTAAAATCTTTCAGTTTCTGCATCATATGTTCCATCTCCATTGACATCACAATCAAAGGCATCTCCTGTAGCTAGTGTTCCATTTTCACCTAGATTTCCATATGTAATTGTATCTCCGGTTACATAGCCATCCACAACGCAACCCATTCTACTATCTGTTCGACTACATACCTCTGTATGTAGTGTTGTTGCTCTTTTACATATAATTTTTTCTTCCCATTTTTCATATTGTAAATTTTTCATTTGAATTTCAGTTTCATCATTACAATTAAATTGAATATTCTTATCCTTTGGAACACTAAATGAAGCATAACAAATTGAATTAGATATTATTTCATCTTTATCCATATTTTCAACATCTATATTTCCAACATAATAAACATTATGTTGTCCAGTTTCTAATTTTTCTACAGAAAATTCTCCATTATCTTTAATTTTTACATCTTTTCTTTCGCTATAAAAAACTAGTTTTCCTTCAGTTACTCCACCAGTTTTAGAATCAATTATATTACCTGTTATATTAAATTCTTTTTCAACACTTTTTGTATCTATTCCCACTGTTGTTTTAAAAGTCTTACCTTGATAATCATTTTGTGGTGTATCTAAATATTTATATTCTATTTTTAATGTATAGTTTTTTGTTACTCCTGATTCTATTTCAATATTTGTTTTCAAATATGTTTTTTCGGTGCTTGATACTGGTAATGCTATTTCTGATACTACAACTCCATCTTCATCTGTTAGTGTATATACTAAATCTTTATTAAACTCATTAGTTATATTTTCCATATAGATATTATAATCTACTGCTCTATTAGATGTATTTTCTACTGTAAATGTTTTTGTGAAACTATCTCCAGGAATCATATTATTTGCAGTTATTTCATTTGTTCCTGTAAATATCAAATTTAATTCATTTGATTTGATAACTGTCTCTGTTTTATTATTTTCTTTTATCTTTGCACTATAATATGCATATGATACTCCAGATAGTACTAGTACAGTTACTAAACTAGCTATTACTGGTATCAACACTTTTTTGTTTTTCATAACTCTCTCCTATCATAATAATATTTTATAATTTATTATCATAAATTTCAATACCATTAATTTTATTTAGTGTAAAATTTGTGTTATTTTATTAAAAAACATACATTTAAAATGTACGTTATTTGTAATTAAAATAGATAAAATAATTTAACTATATTATAAAATTTATCATAGTATAAAAATACAATGAAAAGAGATGATGCTATAAAAGGTCCAAAAGGAACTTCACTGTCTTTTTTTAAAACAATTGTTGCAAGTGCATATGGAAGTGCTAAAAAAGTTGAAAAAATTAAAGATACCATAGACAATTGCACTCCTAAAACCATTCCAATTATAAAAGATAATTTTATATCTCCTCCACCAAGAGCTTCTCTTTTATACATTTTTTTACCTACAAATCCAACTAAAAGCATTATCAAAAATGTAATAATTCCACTTAATAACGTTGGTATAATAGCTTTGTAGCCATAATATACTACTTTTAAAATTAGGATTAATATTCCTGATATAACAAGTGGTGAATCAAGAATTATCATATATTTAAAATCACTTATAAATATTATTATACAAAGCGAACTTAAAATTAACATAATAAAGAAATTATAAGATATTCCAAAATATAAATAACTAAATACAAATAATATCCCTGTTGCAAGTTCACTAATAAAAATATCATATGGAATATGTTCTTTACAATGGCGACACTTTCCTTTTTGTAAAATATAGGAAACAAGAGGAATATTTTCATACCATTTAAGTTCTTTATTACAAAAAACACAATGGCTTCCTGGTTTAATTATTGATTTATTTTGAGGAAGTCTAGTTGCTAAAACATTGTAAAAAGATCCTAAAATTATTCCAAATATAAATAATATAACAGATATATAAATATCCATATTAACCAACACTTCCCATTAAGTTAAACATTGGAATAACTACTGCTAAAATAATTGTACCAACTACTATTGCAAGTCCAGCTATCATTACTGGTTCAATGAAGCTTTTTAAGCCATTTATTATACTTCTATGTTCTTCAGCATAATAATCTGATACTGTTTGCATCATAACATCTAACTCACCTGTAGATTCACCAGTTACTATCATGTAATAAGCTACTTCTGGTACTGCCCAATGATTTTTAAAGGCATCAGATATTTTACGTCCTTCAATTATATTATTAATTGTTTTTATCATTATCTCTTTATATATTTCATTATTTGTAATTTTACTTAATATTTCTACACTGGTTGTAATAAAAACATTATTTCTAAGAAGAGATGCAAAAGTTTTTGTAAATATCGTTAATTCATTATAAATAATTACATTTTTTAAAAAAGGAGTATGCATAAATATTACTTGCATAAATCTTCTTGCTGCTTTTATATATTTATAAAGCATTATTAAAATTAATATTATTACTGCTACAGCCAATAATACATATAAACCATTTAATTTTAAGAAACTACTAGCATTTAATACAACCTTAGTAATTCCTGTAACTGATGCACTTGATTGAGCATATATTTTTTCAAATTGAGGTATAACATATAGCAAAATAAAAGTAATAACTGCAATAGCAAAAACAAGTACTATTGTTGGATAAGTTATTGCACTTATCATTTCTTTTCTAGTTTTTTCTACTTCAGAATAATAGTTAGCCATATCCGAAAGTGTTGATTCAATATCTCCAGTTGCTTCAGCAGCTTTTACCATATTAACAAGTAAACTTGGAAACATATTTCCTTGTTTTTCTAAACATTTTGAAAAAATTTCACCATTTGTAAGTTCATAAGTAATTGCTTGAAAAACTCTTCTTTGAGATTTTTTCTTACCCATTTGATTACTAAGTATTCTTATAGATTCAGCTAGTGGAATACCTGCTTTTAAATATGTAGACAATTGAGTTAACCAGAAAATTAAATCTTTATTAGACATTTTAGATGCAAACAAAGATGTTTCACCATACATACGCATTAATCTTTTGGAAGTATAAATTTGATAAACATCATATCCTTCACTTATTAAAAAAGTATATACATCTAATTTAGAATAACCATAAAATATATCTTTTTCTACTTTTCCCTTTGGATTTCTTGCTACGTACTGATATACTAAAGCTTTCTCACTTCTTACAGAACCTTCTGTATCCAAAGTAGATAGTAATTTTTTCTTTTCTTTTTCATAATAATTATTTCTACTTTTTACCCAAAATAATTTATTATAAGCTTCTAATCTTTTTTTTCTTTTTTCTTCTTTCATAGCTTCTTGTTGTTCAGCTACAGTCATAAAACCTTGTTTAGTTGTTGAGTATGCCCTATCAGCTGTACCACTAATTACATCATACAAATATGGAATAGAATCAAATAAAATAAATTTTAACCCTTTAAAGGCAAAAATAAATATATAAGCAAAATACATAATAAAAGTATTCTCGATTCCTTTTTTTTCTGAAGTTTGTTCCATATGATAGCATCCTCCTTATTCTATAAATAAGTATATCACATTATTTTAATGGTTTCTATATAATTTAAAATTATTTTTGCTGAGTGTAAAGTAAAAAAAGTATATAACTATCCAAAAATATTGTTATATACTTCTATGAAATTATTTACTTCAATAATACTTATTTTTTTCTTTATTTCTTCAGGCACTTCATCTAAATCATTATGATTTTTCTTTGGTATAAAAATAATGTTTATGTTATTATTATAGGCTGCTATTATTTTTTCTTTTAAACCACCAATAGCTAGTATTTCACCTGTTAATGATATTTCTCCAGTTAAAGCTATATTATTACTAATTGATTTATTTAAAATCAAACTTAATATTGATAGAGTTATTGCAACACCCGCTGATGGTCCATCTTTTTTTATAGCAGATGATGGCATGTGAATATGAATATCCTTTGTTTTAAAATAATAATCGTTTATTTTTAACTCATCTTTATTTGCCTGTAAATAACTCAAAGATACTTCGATGCTTTCTTTTAATACTGCTCCAAGCAAACCTGTTAATTTAATTTTTCCTCTGCCTTCATACATACAACATTCTATTGGCATTACATTCCCACCATATGGAGTATAGGCAAGACCATTAATTTTTCCAGGAACGACAATTTCACTTAATGTATCATTTTCATATTTTTTATTACCAAGATATTTTTTTATATCAGCTTCTTTTAAAGATATTTCAAAGTCTTTATTATCTTTTTCTACTAATATTTTTCTAATAATTTTATCAAGCAATCTTGCTAATTCTCTTACACCAGCTTCTTTAGTATAATATCTAATTATTTTTAAAATTATTTCATTACTTATTTTTATATCTTTGGCTTTCAATAAATAATCTTTATATATTTTAGGTAATAAATACTTTTTACTAATATCTATTTTTTCAATCTCTGTATAACTAGATAATTTTATAATTTCTAATCTGTCTAATAATTCAGCTGGAATTTTTTCTTCATTATTAGCAGTAAGTATAAACATGACATTAGATAAATCAAATGGTTCTTCTATATAATTATCTATAAAAAACTTATTTTGTTCAACATCAAGAATATCTAATAAAATACTTGCTGGATCTCCTTTATAATCATTAACCATTTTATCTACTTCATCTATAAGTATTAAAGGATTATTACTTCCACATTTTTTTATACTTTCAATAATTCTACCAGGAGATGAACCGATATATGTACGACGATGACCATTTAATTGGGAACTATCGTTTAAACCTCCAACACTAATTTTAGCAAATTTTTTATTCAAAGAATTAGCGATGGAATTTGCAAGTGTTGTTTTACCTACTCCAGGAGGACCTACTAAACATATAATTGGACTTGCTAAATCTTTATTTCTTTTTTTAGCAACAACATATTCTATAATTCTATTTTTTACTTCATCTAGTCCAAAATGAGATTTATCCAAAGATTTTTTTATTTTATTTATATCAGTTTCATCATTTGTCCCAATATTCCAAGGAAGTCCTAAAATCCAATCAAGATAATTTCTAATACCTGATAATTCAGGACTCATTTCATTAGAAGACTCATATTTCTTTATTTCATAAAGAATCTTATCATAAGTTTTTTTAGAAATATCTAAATTATTTAATTTATATAAATAGTTATCTATTTCTTTAGATTTAGCATCTTCTTCACCAAGTTCTTTTTGAATTTCTTTTATTTTTTCTTTTAATATAAATTCTTTTTGATTTTTTTCTATTTCTTTTGCTAGGTTTTCATCTATTTCTTCATCAAGCAAAATTACTTCTATTTCTAAATTGATATCTTTTATCAATTTATGTGCTCTTTTTAAAGCATTAATTTCTTCCATATATTCTATTTTTTTCTCAATACTTAATGGTAAAAACAATGTTATTTGATCAGTTATTTTATTTATATCATTTTCATTTTTTAAATAATTTAAAATACTATTTGATATTTCTGGATTTAAATCAATATATTTTTTTAAAATATCTAAAAGTTTTCTTTTAGCAGCCGTTAATTCTACTTCTTCAAAACGTGGAAGCTCAATACTTCTAATACTACATTCTAGTATATCAATATCATCGATATTATTAGAATACTCTTCAATGGCAACCCTTTTAATTCCTTTAACTTTGATTTTTAAATGACCATTAGGAAGTTCTATTTTACTAGTTATTTTACATACTACTCCAACAAAAGGTAAATCAGTAACTTCTGGTACTTCTTCTTTTTGATCCTTAGGACAAACAATAAGTAATTCATCATTATAATTTTTTGATGATATCATAACAATTTTTTTGCTTATTTTATTATTTATATCAAGTTTTACTTCTTGGTTAGGGATTAAAATTAGTCCTTTTAAAAGCATTACAGGTAGTGTAGTATTCACCAAAGAACATCTCCCTTCAATTAATAAAACTTATTATATTTTATATATTAATAAAAGTCTAGTGAAATTTTAAAAATATCAAAAAAAAATTATGATTTTTTTCATAATTTAATTATACTGCTCTTTGTTTCCTTGCTTCTTGTTCATAAGTACTTAATATTCCATGGTAATTATTTTTCATTATTGGCACTTGCATAAAAACTATTGTAGTTGTATACGTACCATATGAATCAACATACGCTAATTTAACCGCATCTTCAACTGTTTGATTACAAACATATTTCCATTCATTTGAAGAACTTTGTAGTGAATCAAGCACTGCCTGAACTTTTTTCTTTAAAAACTTTTCACTGTCAGCTTGTAAAACTAATGTCATCATACCCTCCTTATATATAATATAAAACTGGTAGGAAAAATTTACTACCAGTCATTATTTTTATTATTTTAAATTATTAATTAGTTCATCTTTTTTCATAGTAGAATAACCTTTAACACCTTGTTCTTTAGCAATAGCTTTTAATTCAGCCAAAGTCATTTTACTATAATCTTTAGTTTCAGCTTTTTTTTCTACTTTTTTAACTTCTTTTACTTCCTCTTTAGCTTCAACTTTTTTTACTGCTTTAGGATTTTCTAAAGCTTTTTTAGCAGTTTCTACTAATTTAGTAAAAGATGCTGGATCAGCAATTGCAACTTCACTTAACATTTTACGATTAATAGTAATTCCTGCAATATTTAAACCATTAATAAATTTAGAATAACTTATTTCATTTTCACGACATGCAGCATTAATTCTTGTAATCCATAATTTTCTAAAATTTCTTTTATTTGCTTTTCTATCTCTATATGCATATTCACCACTATGGAATAATTGTTCTTGTGCAGTTTTATATAATCTATGTTTACTACCAAAATATCCTTTAGCAGCTTTTAAAACTTTTCTTCTTCTGTTTTTTGCAACATTTCCGCCTTTAACTCTTGCCATAATTTACCTCCTACTTAATTACTGACTTAATATTGTCAGCCATTCCTTTGCTTAGTACTCCCTTATTTCTTCTTTGTCTAACTTGTTTAGCACTATCTTTGTTAGTTTTATGGTTACCATTACTTTTTTTGTAAGTTAAAGAACCATTCTTTTTAACTTTAAAAACTTTACTACTAGCTTTATGAGTTTTCATTTTACCATTTGCCATAATTTTAAACTTCCCTTCTTTTATTAATAAACTATTTCTTTGGTGTTAATAGCATAGACATTACTCTGCCCTCTAATTTTGGTGAACTTTCAATTGTAGATATTTCAGAAAGACTTTCAGCAAATTTATTTAAAACTTCTTGTCCTAAATTTGTATGTGCCATTTCTCTTCCTTTAAATCTTATACTAGCTTTTACTTTATGTCCTTTTTGTAAATAACTAGCAGCATTCTTAACTCTTGTCTCAAAATCATGAATATCAATATTTACAGATAAACGATATTCTTTAATTTCTTTATTGCTTTCTCTTTGTTTTTTTTGAGCTTCTTTAGTTTTCTTTTGTTTTTCATAACGATATTTATTATAATCCATTATTTTTCCAACGGCAGTTGTACCATTGTCATTCATTAAAACTAAATCAAGTCCAGCATAATTAGCAAGTGTTAATGCATCATTAATATTTTTTATACCCATTTGCTCACCATTAGGTCCGATTACCATTAATTCTGAAACTTTAATATTTTCATTTATAGGTAATTCACTACTATTTTTTGCTATATAAACACACCTCCATACATATAAAAAAGTAGACAAACTATATCTACTTCAAAGTTCAATTAAAATATTTATGATTTATTTTAAATTGGCTTTTGACCTATTGCTTATTTGCAATCAGGTGAATGTAGATACATTTCTTTCCTTTTTTTATAACAATTAAGATTATAAACTAATGTAATCTTTTTGTCAACCCTTTATTTTTTAAAAATATATTTTCAAAATCGATAGTATTTAAAATATTTAATAATTCTTGATTTTTATGCATTCTAAAATAATTTTGAATATTAATTGGCTCTAAATTATTGGCTAACGTAATTACAAATCCATCAGTATCTTCATATACATTAAAAAATGTTGAATATTCAAATTTCATTTCATAAAAATATAATGAATCTACATTTCCAATATAACTTATATTATTTTCTTGACATTTCATTTTTAAAATTTCATTAAATTCATAAATATCATTTAAATATATTTTTTTAGTATCTTGAATTTTATTTAATTCAATAAATGCATTAGCAGTCAATGTTGTTAAACTCATTATAATCATTAATTTATTGTCCTTTCAAAGTACAATAAATTATATTACTATTTTATTTTTTTATTCTATTATTTGATAAAATTTTAATATAGAATCAGCAATATTTTGTGCTATTTCTTCCATATTATTTACTATCCATATTGCATCATAATAATTATCATGATAAGCAATTTCTATTAAAGCACCACACTTTATATAGTTATCGTTGACCTCTCCTAAAGAACCATCAGCATATTTAACACCTCTATTTGATATTTCATCTCTATATGGGTATATATCATATAAACCACTATATATATTAGATGCTATAGATAGACATTTTGAAGTAGGTTTATCTACATATATTTCCATTCCTTTAGTATCATGATTTGTACTTCCATTTGAATGAATAGCAAAATGAAAATCACTTTTTTTATTATTACTTTCTTTTAACCATTCATTAATATTGCCAGTTGATTTATTACGATAAACTTTAACACCAGCATTCTTTAAATCAGCTTCCAAATAATCTGTAAGTTTATTCATCATATCTCTTTCATTAGTAAAACCTGAATTTTTTATACCTTTATTACCATATTGATTTGAGGGTGATAAATATACTACTAGTTGTTTATCTTTTACTTCAAAATTATAAGTATTAATTTCACTATCAAACATATTATTTTTTACTGCATATGTTTTAATTGTTACATTATTATTAATTGTGATTGGTTCTTTATATTCCAAACTATTAACTGTCGGTTTTGTTCCATCTATTGTGTAATATATTTTGGCTCCGATTGTATTTGTTAATAACTCTACTTTGCTCCCACTTTTTATAAAAGTATTATTTTTATTAATATATACTGGATCAACTGTTTTTTTATCAAGAATATTTATTGTAACGCTATCACTTTTAGCAATTTCAATATAATCTTGATATGATGCATTTAGTTCTATTTTATAGCTTTTATTTTCTTTAAATATTTCTGAAGGTAAAACTACTTCATCTTTTTTAAAAGGAATAACTAAAGTATTAACTAATTTATTTTTAGAATTATATATTCTGACATTTAAATTAGTTGCATTACTTCCACCCGTAAAATGAATTATAATATCATCCCAATTAGTTGTATACCCATCAGTTGGATTAGTTATTTTAATATTACCAACTATTGGAGCATTTAAATAATAATTAATTGTAGATAATATTCTATTACTTTTATTATACAATTTAACTGTAATTCTACCATCATATTGTTTTAATTCATCATAACTTATTAAAATATTTTCACTTTCAATATTTTTAGTTAGAATATTACTATTTTTATAAAAGATATCAATATGATAATTTTCATTATTTTGATACCCATCAATAAACAATTTAATATCTTCATTATTTACTGAATAGTTTTTATCTTTGTTAAAGGCAGCACTTTTATTAATATATTTAAAACTATTACTAGATTTTTTTGTTTCATTTCTTTTACTAGTAGCTATAACTTTAAATGTTATTTCTTGATCATATAATAGATTTATATCAGTTATATCGATAATATTTTTATTAGCATCAGATTCAAACAAAATATTATCATTCTCATCATAAGCAATAGCATGATATTTAATAGCATTATAACTTTTGCTAGTTTTTATAAATAATTTATCTTTTTCTTCATATACACTTTCGATAGAAAAAGCACTAAGTTTTGGAAATAAATGATAAATAAATCCAAGTACAAAAAGAGATAATGTAATTGAAATTAAGATCATAATAGTTAAAACTAAAGGTTTATTAATAGCTTTTTTTAATTTCACATTATCACCTCTTTATTCTTGTTAATTATATAATATTTTTAGCACTTTTTAAAGTTATTTAGCAATTTATGGTGATTTTTGTCATAATATATTATAGGTGATTATTATGTTTGGAAATTCTATGATGCCAAAAACTTTTAGTTTTACAAAAATACTTAGTGGAATATCTAAAACTTTAAATGTAGCCAACCAAATAATACCATTATACAACCAAGCAAAACCTATTATATCTAACGCCAGAAATATTTTAGGTGTATTAAAAGAATTTAATACTAAAGATTTAGCAGAAGCAAAAAATACTATTGAAGCTAAAGATTATGAAATAAAAAAAGAAGATAATTCTTCTAATATAAATGCTCCAACTTTTTTTATTTAAGATTAATCATTTTTTTTAAGATTTTATTTTCTTTTTTTAATTTTTTTCTAGCCTTAAATTTTGTAAAAGGAATCTTTTGTAAAACACTTTTGTTCTCATTCATCAAGTATTTATAATAATCTTTATTTTCATATTTATATATTCCAAACATCAATTCTTTTTTCTTAAGTTTTTGTTTTCCTTTAATATATTTAGATATTATATAATAGTGATTTTTATCAAAAACTATTTTTTCATCTTCTAAATAATAATGATTTTTATTCATAAATTTTCGCAATTTATAGTGATCATTATTTGATGAAATAATTATTTTTTTTATATTATTAAATTTGTCTTTATTACTCAAAATATGTTTAATTGTTTTAGTACCCATACCAGCTATTACAACAGTATCTATATTTTTAGAATCTATATTATTTAAACCATCTGATAGAATACATTTTATTTTTTTATTTAAATTATTTTTTTGAATATTGTTTTTCGCTATATTTAATGCATTTTCATTTATATCACTAGCTATGATATTTTTACATAAACCATTTTTAACTAAATAAATATCTAAATAGGCATGATCACAACCAACATCTACAACTCTATCGTTTTTATCAATAAAAAAAGCTATTGCTTTTAATTTAAGCGATATCATTAATCAGTTAAAAAATCCTTTAATTTTTTAGCACGAGATGGATGGCGTAATTTTCTTAAAGCTTTTGCTTCAATTTGTCTTATTCTTTCACGAGTTACATTAAAACGTTTTCCAACTTCTTCAAGAGTATGACTAGTTCCATCAATAAGTCCAAATCTTAATTCAAGTACTTCTTGTTCTCTTTCTTGTAAAGTCATTAATACTGATTTAATTTCTTCTTTTAATATTTCATTTGTTGCATATTCTTCAGGAGACATATTTCTTTCATCTGGAACAAAATCTCCTAAATGTGAATCATCTTCTTCTCCGATTGGAGTTTCAAGTGATACTGGATCTTGACTAATTTTTATAACTTCACGAACTTTTTCAGGAGTAATTCCCATTCTTTTAGCTATTTCCTCTTCACTAGGTTCACGATTTAATTCCAATGTCATTTGTCTTTGAATACGAGCCATTTTATTTATTGTTTCAACCATATGTACTGGAACACGGATAGTTCTAGCTTGATCAGCTAAAGCACGAGTTATTGCCTGTCTAATCCACCAAGTGGCATATGTAGAAAATTTATATCCTTTATCATAGTCAAATTTTTCAACGGCTTTCATTAAACCAATGTTTCCTTCTTGAATTAAATCTAAAAATAATAATCCACGTCCAACATATCTTTTAGCAATAGAAACAACTAAACGTAAATTTGATTCAGCTAAAATATTTTTAGCCATTTCATCACCATTTGCTACTCTTATTGATAATTCTGCTTCTTCTTCTGGTGATAATAAACTAATACGACCAATCTCTTTTAAATACATTCTTACTGGATCATTAATATTAATATCTTTTGTTATTTCTTCATCATCAAGAATTAATGGTTCATTTTCTTTCTCTATTTTCTTGATTTCAGAATCACTAGCATCTGAATCATCATCTTCTTCATTAATAACCTCAATATTATTTTCCATTAACATATTATAAATGTTATCTAAATCATCAGCTTCTATATCTAATCCTTTTAATGATTCTGCTAATTGTTCAAATGTAATATGCCCTAATTTTTTACCTAATTCTATTAATTCTTTTTCTCTTTCTTCTAACGTTTTAATTTCTTTCATATAATCTTTCACTTCCTATTTTTAATTCTATAATTTTTTCTATAATTTCTTCTTTTTTGCTTTCATCAAAAGTCGTTTTTAATTCTTCTTTAAGTTCTTTAATAGAACTTTCTTTAGTCTTTTTCTTAATTAAATTAATACTGTCATTAAATACCTTATCGGTTAATTTATCATTTTTTACATTACTTATTATATCCATTATTTGCTCTTTTAATTTCGAATTGCTAGCATAAGTCATAAAATCAGCTATATTTATAGTTTTATTCATCTCATAATAGCAAATTATCTCACTAGCAATCATCCTATAAACTTGCTCTTTAAAAAAGCCAAGATTTTTTAAATACATTTTTATATACCCTGAATCATTCATCATATAATACAAAATGTTATTAACTGCTTCTTTATATGAATTGTTTTTAGGTTTATCTAATTCTTTTTTATTTACTTCTTGTTTAGATTTAAATTTATCGACTTCTTCGTTAAGTTGTTTTTTTAACAATTCATAAGAAACATTATAATCATTACTTATTTTCTTTAAAGTAACCTCTTTTAATATTTCATCATCAGTATTTTTTAAATCTTTAATAACTGTTTTTATGTATTTTACTAAATCATCCGTATTTGATAAATTTTTATCTTTTTTTAAATAATTAAGTTTAAATTCCTGGATTGGTATAGCATTTTTTATATTATTTTGCATTTTTTCTATACCATTTTTTAAAATATAGTCATCCGGATCTTTTTGGCCACTTAATCTTACAACATTTACTTCGATTGCACTTCGTTCTAATATTAAACTATTATCATACGTTGCTTTTTCCCCAGCTTCATCATTATCTAACATTAAAATTACTTTACATCTTAATTTTTTTATTATTTCAACTTGTTCTTTTGTTAAAGCTGTACCCATAAGTGCCACTACATTTTTTATTCCATTAATATAAAGCCTTATTGCATCCATATTTCCTTCAACAATAATCATCTCTTTATTTAACTTTATAAAATCTTTGGCACGATGATAGTTAAATAAAATATTACTCTTTTTATATATAACGCTTTCTTTACTACTTAAATATTTTGCAGTACTTTTATCTTTATAAATTCTTCCTGTAAACCCAACACATTTACCTTCAATATTATGAATTGGAAACATTATTCGATTAAAGAAAATATCAAATACATCAGTCTTTGTCGAAATAAGCCCTAACAAACGCATTTCATCAAAGCTATAACCTTTTTTTTCTAATAATTTATTTAAATTATTATCATTAAAAGATACTCCAATATCAAAGACTTTGATATCTTCTAAAGAAAGTCCACGTTCGGTCAAATAATTTATAGCTTCTTTTCCCTTTTCGGTATTTAAATTATTTTGATAATATTTCATAGAAATATCCATCATTTCATATTCTTTTAAATATTTATCATTTGTTTTTTTAGAAACTAATTTGGTTGATAAATTAAATCCTACTCTTCTTGCGACTATTTCTACAGCTTCAAAAAAAGAAACATTTTCATAATTTTCTATAAAAGTAAATACATTACCTGTTGCTCCGCAAGAAAAACATTTATATATTTGTTTATCTTTAGATACACTCATACTTGGTGAATGATCCTGGTGAAAAGGACATACACCAAAGAAATTCTTTCCTTTTGGATTCAAAGGAATATAACTTGAAATTACATCAACGATATCTACACTAGATCTAAGTTCATTTAATTCTTGTTCATTAATGTATGCCATTTTTACCTCCCTACTTATATATATTACAGATAAAAAGGCCATTTCCTTTTTTTTAATAACAAATTTTGACAAAAAACTTAAAAAAAAAACAAAATTTTACGTTTTGTTTACACATTTTATTAGCAATTGTCGGTTTTCATTAAATTTATCACAAGTCGTAAGATATAAAGTATTCTTACTATTAGATGGTAAAATTATTGTTCCTGTTTTATTGATATATTCTATTTTTTTTACATAATATAATTGCTTATTATTATTGATATTAAGTACTATTTCATCACCATTTTTTAATTTATATAAATTTTTAAAATAAGCTATATTACTATTACCAGAATGAGCAGCCAAAATATAAAAATTATTTGCAAAGTTGCTTTCTTTTAAATAAATTATATTATGATTAACATCACTATATTTATATGATTTTATATTTTGTCTTAAATCAATTTTTTCAATAATTATTTCATCATTATAACTTACTTCTTTTACATTATTTACTTTATAATAATTCGTAAATGTTAGTATTAAAAATATCATTATTATTTTTTTCAATTAAAATCACCGAGAATTATATTATCAAAAAAACGATATTCATTATATAAATATCGTTCGACAAATTATTTAATATCAAGATAATTAATAGTTGATGCAATTAATATAGCAATTATTACTCCATCATACATATTAACAAAATAAGTAAATATAAATGTTAATATACCAGTAAGTATACTATAAATAACTTTATCTTTTTTTATGGCCGGACTAAAACTATTTAATGGTGCTATAAAAATAAATGCAAATATAATCAAACTATTTATTATAATTACATGATTAAAAGCAAATTTAAATATCAGTACTAAAACCATATAGCTTATAATACTTATTATAGGTATTTCATTTTTATAGTATTTATTTAAAGATAAAAATATATATCCTAAAAATGAAAATAGAATTGATGAACTACAAACACCTGATATTCCTCTTCCAATAAAAATGTCAATTAAATCATAAGAATATTTTTTTATTATTTCTAAATTATTAGCATAATTATATTTATTAAAAAATATAAGAACTCCAATTATTATTAATTTAAATAATGCAACATAATTAATTCTTAAATTACACTTATCAAAAACAAATTTAATTAAAATATTAAAAATAAGATTTAAAAATATAAATAATAATATACTCGTATTTACTGGAATTATCATACTTACAAGTAATAAATAAATAGAATTATCATTTAATTTTAATGATTTATTAAAAATAAAATCAAATAAAATAGATATACCAATACTTAAAATAGGAAACAAAATAGGTTTAAATAGCATTATATAATTATTAGAAAATTCTTTAAATACTAATATTCCATTTTTATAAAATCCAAAAGCAATTAAAAAACTTAATACTATTAGGTATATGGTATTTATATTATTCTTTTTTTCATGTAAATAATTATCATTCATTATTATCACCATCTAAATATTTATTTATGTTAATATAACTAGGACATATATAATTACATAAGCCACATTTTATACAATTTTCATGATTACATTTTTTATTATTTATTAAATTAGATACTTTAATTTTAACTGGACAAACATCATTACATCTACCACATAAAATACACTTTTTCTCTTGAAAACTTCTTTTTTTCATAATAAAAATTGAATTAATATTTTGGGTAATAATTATGTCATTAACATTTTTTAATGGTTCTGAAAGTAAACTATTTAGTAATAAGACATAATCATTATCGTTAATTGCAACTAAATCTTTGATTAAATAATCAAGTTTAGTATTTAACTTACACTTAATAACTTGTGGATTATCGATTGCAGTACCCGTTATAGTAATAAATTTATTTTCAATTTTTTTTCGTCTTTTCAAAAAGTTATACAAGTTATACAAATCTTGAATATCAATATATATGAAATTTGAATCAATATTTAAATAATCACATAAAATTTCTTTTTGACTAATTAAATATTTATCTGGAAGAAATTTTATACTTATATTTGGATAAAGTCCAATAATACTATTTAAAGAGTTAATTATATTGTAATCAGTATCTTTTACAACAATTTCTAATTGTGAAATATTTAATATTTCTCCAAGAGCATTTAAAGTTTCTAATAAATCTTTACTATATTCATTTATTATAAACATATTATTAGCAACATATAACTGTTCATCAATAGTGTTAACTATAATTTTTTTATAATTTGTATTAAATTTATTATATAAATCTAAATTAAATGTTTTTAACGCTTCTAATAATTCATTTTCAGATAATTTTTCTAAATTTTTTCTAATGCTAATTCTATTTTCATATTTTTCTTTAAAATCATTTTCAAGTACTAAAAATTTCTTTTTTATGTTTAAATCATAGCATTCTTTTATTCCTAGTATTTTACCAGAAATAGGTGAAAAAGTATTTGTTAATACTTCTTTTCCTTTATAAATATAATCTTTTGGATTTACTAATAATTCTTTATTATTTACGGGAATATATATATAATTTGGGCTTAAATATTCTGTTATAGTATCTTTAAGTAATATTTCATATTCTTTATTTAAAGTAATTAAATTCATTACTACCACCATATTAATTATATCTTATTTTTGATACTTTTAATAGTATAGTTTTTATAATTAGAAAAAATTTCAATTTCATTATTTAATAATTATTCTTTATATTATTATAATATTACATATTCTTTAGCTAATAATCTTTTATCACTACAATATTGCATTATAAACTTATTATTCTTTCTAACAATGATGATTCCAATTGTTTTATCTTGATTTATTGTTTTTAGATTTTTATCTATATAGTTCATATATGTTTGAATCTGCCCTATATGTTCTTTTTTTAATTCTGTTACTTTTAATTCTACAACTACGTAACAATTAAATTTTATATTAAACAATAATAAATCAATATAATTGTATCTATCTCCTAGCTTGATTTTATATTCATTTTCTATAAAAGTAAATCCAATTCCTAATTCTTTTAAAAAAGATGGTATATCTTCTAAAATTAAATTTTGTAGTACTTTTTCACTTATAACTTCATAATTATTTTTATTTTTAATTAATATTGGTTCTTTTATTAAATCTTTTACTTCTAAATTATCTTTTTCTTCTTTTAGTTTAAGTTTAGTTTTTTCATCTAATCTTTCATATTCTTTAGTTTTTATTCTTTCCCTTAGTTCTCTAACTGATAAATTATTTTGCTCCACTATTTTAATATAATATTTATTTTATTTATATCATCAAATGGCAATAATTCAACATAATGACTCCAAGATAATTGGACAGACAGTGTCTGGCCTTTTTTTATTTTTATATAAAATTTACGCATATTTTTTAAGTTCATTGCTGAATAACCTTTTCCTAATTCTAGTGTAAGTTTTTTTGAATATTCTTTAATCAAGCCATCACCGTATTTTGCTCTTTTTTCTCCTCCTTGTGCTTCTACTAATAATTTACCAACATTGTAATAAGTATTTAAATCACTTTTATTCTTAGAATAATCTTTTACTCTCTTAGTTATTTCATTATTTATTAGTTCATTTTTTATTTCATTGTAATAATTCATAAACTACCTCCTACTAGTTATATTACCTAAAAATCCTCGATTTCCTTTTTTTTTTACAAAAAAAATGACGATTTTTTTCGCCATTTATTTGTCTATCATTATTTTTTATTTTTAGATATTTCTGATAAAGTAATTCCTAATGAAGCAATTCCTTGTAAGTCACTTGGAACAATTATTTTAGTTGCTTGACCATTTGCCATATTTTGTAAAGCTTCAAAACTCTTTAATGCTAATACATTATTATCAGCTTTTGCATCTTTTAATAATTTAATTCCTTCTGCTTCTGCTTGTTTCATTTTTAATAATGCTTCTGCTTCACCTTCAGCAATTTTTATTTGTGCCTCTTTTTCAGCCTCTGCTCTTAAGATAGCACTTTCTTTTTCACCTTCAGCAATTAAAATGCTAGATTTCTTTTCTCCTTCAGCTTGAAGAATTTTTTCTCTTCTTTCTCTTTCGGCACGCATTTGTTTTTCCATTGCATCTTGAATATCTTTTGGTGGAATTATATTTTTTACTTCAACACGATTTACCTTAATTCCCCAAGGATCTGTAGCTTCATCTAATATTGAACGCATTTTTGAATTAATTATATCTCTAGATGTTAATGTTTGGTCTAACTCAAGTTCACCAATTATATTACGAAGAGTAGTAGCTGTTAAATTTTCTATAGCGTTAATTGGACTTTCAACACCATATGTAAATAATCTTGGATCTGTAATTTGAAAATATACAACTGTATCAATTTGCATCGTAACATTATCTTTTGTGATAACTGGTTGTGGTGCAAAATCTTTAACTATCTCTTTTAATGATACATTATTACTTATTCTATCAATAAAAGGTATTTTTACATGTAATCCATTTTTCCATGTCGTATAATATGAACCTAATCTTTCAATAACATAACTTCTTGCTTGAGGTACCACCTTAATATTTGGTATAACTAAAATAATTATAATAACTAAAATTGCAATTAAAAATTCCATTTATTTTCCTTCTTTCTCTACTATTAATTTTACGCCATCTATGGCTTTAATTATAACTTCTTGATCTTTTTTTATTTCTGATTTTGAAATAGCACTCCAGTATTTTCCATCTACTTTAACTTCACCAATATTATTTTTCGTAATATCTTTTGTAACAATGCCAGTTGCTCCTACTACTCTATCAAGGTTAGTAGAAATATTTTTAGTTTTCAATAGTTTTGTTAATATTGGTCTTGTAGTAATAAGCAAGATAATTCCTAGTAAAACAAACACAAAAAATTGAATATAGAAACTAGAAATAAAGAATGATAATATAAGTGAAACGATTGCACTAGCAATAAACCAAATAGAAACAAGTCCGACTGTAGATATTTCTAAAATAGTTAAAAACAAGATAATTATAATCCACAATATCCATAATTCCATATACTTCTCTCCTTACCTTAATTATACTAACTAATTTCTAAAAATCAACTAAATATTTTTATTTTCATAATAAAAAAAGAGCTATCTTTGATAAATAACCCTTTAATAATTTTACTTACAAGTATATCCTAATTTTTCGATTTTTTCTTTTAATTGTTTTTTAGAATATTCATCTTTTACTTTATAAGCATTCTCCTCATTATCAATATCACTTAAAATGTCATATCTTAAACTAGTATTATCTGTATCACTATTATAAACAATATTTAAATTATTAAGAACAATTCCACTATCTGTTGTCTTAAAATTAATACTTATACTATCATCATTAGTTTCAATATTTTTATTTTTCATATATTTATATCCGCTATTAAAAACACTTTCTAATGCTTCTATATAAGTACCATAACTTTTATAATAACTATTTATTTTTATTTTTCTATCATAATCAATAGATTTTATTTTACCATCATCAAATTTAAAAGTTATATTTTCATTATTTATAAATCCATCAATTAAGTTATTATTTTTAGTACAAACCATCTTTTTAGAACTAAATAAACTAATAATAATTATTAATATCAAAATAGCTATAGCAATAAATATACCAAATTTAATTAAATCTTTTTTATTGCTAAAATCAATTTTTGCAATATTTTTTATATCTATTTTTTTCATATAATCAACTCCTATTTTTATTATAATTTATATTTTTAAGTATGGATTGTAGTTATTATACTACAATCCACTTAAAACTTTGTTACTTTAATTTATCATATAATTCATCTAATGCATCTTGAACATTTGTCTTTGATGTTGATGAACTAGAATATGTTAATGATGATGCATTTATTCTACTTGCTGTAACTGTACATGTACTCGTTGCATCTTTATTATTATTAGAAATTGTAATTGTTTGAGGATCATACATTTCTATACCAGTAGTTGCATTTGTTGTATATCCATTTGTACATGTTACGTTAGAAATATAGTATCCATCATCTGGAGTAATTGTTAATGTATTTGTACTTCCATATGTTACATTAACACTTGTTGCACTTGTAGTTGCATTTGTTGAACTTATAGTTACTTCATAAGTGTTAATTGTCCATTGTGCATATAATGTTTGAGATTCTGTTATACTTACTTTTGTACTACTTGTTACTTGTGTTCCTCCACTTGCTTCTGTAAACCATCCGTCAAATGTGTATCCTGTTTTGGTTGGGGTTGGTAATTCACCATATGTTGAATCATATGTTACAGTTAATGTCGTTGTTGAAGTTGTTCCACCGTTTGCATCAAATGTAACTGTATATGTATTTGCTGTCCAATGGGCATATAAAGTTTGATTTGCTGTAATGCTTACTTTTGTACTACTTGTAACTTTTGTTCCTCCACTTGCTGCTGTATACCATCCAGCAAATTTATATCCTGTTCTTGTTGGTGTTGGTAAATCACCATATGTTGAATCATATGTAACATCTTTTGTTGCAGTTATACCATCACTTGCAACTGTCCATCCAGTTGTTGCAGGGATTGTTCCACTATTAGCATTAACCGTTACTTTATAAGTATTAGCTTTAGCATTTACTTGAACTGTTGTATTACTTGCAGGCATTGTAAATTTTGTTGTTGTTTTATCTCCAGTTATTCCTGTGTAAGTATATCCCGTTGAAATAGAATATCCTACTGTAACACTTGCACCATATTCGTAAGTTCCCGCACCTGTTACTGATGCTACACCAATAGATTTATTAACTGTTAATGTATAGCTATTTCTTGTATAGTAATAATTTACAGTAGTCGAACCATCAGCTGCTATAGTTGTTGTTTGAGTTGAAGGAGCTGTAAATCCTGTATAACTTTTAACAGCTGGTGTTATACTTGCTCCAGTCGTACCAGTTAAATTTTCGGTATTTGCTACTGTATAATTAGTTGAATCATGGCTAGATGCAGTACCACCTATATTTTGTTGCCAATGTACTACTTTATATGCCGTATTAGTATTTGCTGTCCATAATGCATACAATGTCTGATTTGCTGTTATACTTACTTTTGTAGTAGATAAAATTTGTGTTCCATTACTTGTTTTTGTATACCATCCATTAAATGTATAACCTGTTCTTGTTGGTGTTGGTAAATCACCATACGTTGAATCATATGTTACAGTTTTAGATGCTGTATCAGTTGTTCCACCGTTAGCATTAAATGTTACTGTGTATGTATTTGCAGTCCAATGAGCATATAATGTTTGAGCTGATGTTATGTTTACTTTTGTACTACTTGTAACTTGTGTTCCACCGCTTGTTGCAGTATACCATCCATTAAATGTATAACCTGTTCTTGTTGGAGTCGGTAAATCACCATACGTTGAATCATATGTTACAGTTTTAGAAGTTGTATCAGTTGTTCCTCCATTTGCATTAAATGTTACTGTATATGTATTTGCACTCCAATGAGCATATAATGTTTGAGCTGATGTTATACTTACTTTTGTACTACTTGTAACTGGTGTTCCTCCACTTGCAGATGTATACCATCCGTCAAATGTGTATCCTGTTTTTGTTGGTGTTGGCAATGTACCATAAGTTGAATCATATGTTACACTCTTTGTTGCTGTTTTACTATCACTTGCAACTGTCCATCCAGTTGTCGCTGGAATTGTTCCTGTATTAGAATCAACAGTTACTGTAAATGTATTTGCTGTCCAATGAGCATATATTGTTTGATTTGATGTTATATTTACTTTTGTACTACTTGTAATCTTTGTTCCTCCACTTGCTGATGTATACCATCCGGCAAATGTATAACCTGTTCTTGTTGGTGAAGGTAGTTCACCATATGTTGATGCATAAGTTACATCCTTTGTTGATGTTTTACTATCACTTGCAACTGTCCATCCAGTTGTCGCTGGAATTGTTCCATTATTGGCATTTGCTGTTACTTTGTATGTATCAGCAGTCCAGTGAGCATATAATGTTTGATTTGAAGTCGTAGTTACTTTTGTACTACTTGTAATTTTTTCTCCTTCGCTTGCAGATGTATACCATCCGGCAAATGTATATCCTGTTTTTGTTGGTATTGGCAATGTTCCATAAGTACTTCCATAAGTTGCTGTAACTGTTGTAGAAATTTCATTTCCTCCATTTGTATCAAAAGAAATAGTATATGTATTTACTTGCCAGTGAGCATATAATGTTTGAGTAGATGTTATTTTAACTATTGTACTACTTGTTATTTCTGTTCCAGTTTCTTTATCAGTGAACCATCCATTAAATGTATAACCTGTTTTTGTTGGAACTGGTAATGTGCCATATGTTGAATCATAAACTACATCTTTACTGGTAACTGAAGTTGTTCCAGTATTAGCATCAAATTTTACTGTATATGTATTTTGTGAATAATGAGCATATAATGTTTGATTAGAAGTAATACTTACTTTTGTTGAATCTAAAAATTGTGTTCCACCACTTGCTTTTGTATGCCATCCAACAAATGTATATCCTTCTTTTGTTGGTGTTGGTAAATCACCATACATTGAATCATATGTTACAGTTTTAGAAGTTGTATCAGTTGTTCCACCGTTAGCATTAAATGTCACTGTATATTCATTTGCACTCCAATGAGCATATAATGTTTGAGCTGATGTTATACTTACTTTTGTACTACTTGTAACTGGTGTTCCTCCACTTGCAGATGTATACCATCCTTCAAATGTGTAGCCTGTTCTTGTTGGAACTGGTAATATTCCATATGTTGAATCATATGTTACAGTTAAAGTTGTTGTTGATGTTGTTCCACCATTGGCATCAAGTGTTACTGTATAGGCATTTGCACTCCAATGGGCATATAATATTTGGTTAGAAGTAGTTGTTACTGTTGTAGTACTTGTAATTTTTTCTCCTTCGCTTGCAGATGTGTACCATCCAACAAATGT
This sequence comes from Bacilli bacterium, assembly GCA_016297695.1. Lineage (GTDB taxonomy): Bacteria > Bacillota_I > Bacilli_A > RF39 > UBA660 > RUG14121. The sequence goes on along the minus strand of JAEDGC010000006.1, from coordinate 17,055 downwards.
ATAACCTGTTTTTGTTGGTGAAGGTAGTTCACCATAAGTTTTATTGTATGTTACTGTTTTAGATGTTATATCAACTTCTCCACCATTTGGATCAAATGTAATATCATAATCATTTGCTTTAGCATTTATTTGTAAAACCAAATTACTTGCTGGCATTTTAAAACTTTGTGATGATTTATCTCCTGTAATATCTACAAATGAATATCCTGGTAATATTGTATAACCAATTGTTACATCTGCACCATATGCATAAGTGCCACTACCAGTTGCAGTATCTACTCCAACCGTTTTATTAACTACTACATTATATACATTTCTTGTATAATAGTAATTTAGAACTGCACTACCATCATTTTTAATAGTTAATTGTTCAACACTTGGTGATGTAAATCCTTCATATTCATTTACCCCTGGTGATACTTTTTCATTTGTTGTACCACTTAATATTTGTGTATCTACTAAAGTATAATTTTGGCTATTATGTTGGTCTTTATCACCACCAATATTTTGTTGCCAATGCAATACTTTATATGGTGTATCAAATCTTGCTGACCATAATGCAAATATTGTTTGATTTTCAGTTATTGAAACTACAGTATCTTCAGTTACTTGTGTTCCACCACTTGCTTTTGTATACCATCCTACAAAATCATATCCTTCATAAGTTGGAACAGGTAATTCTTTGTAAGTAGAATCATATGTCACAACTTTTGATGATGGGTTAACACTTCCTCCTGTTGCATCAAAAGTTACTGTATATTCATTTACACTCCAATGGGCATAAAGTGTTTGATCTTGGACTGTTTTTACAATTGTATCTTCTTCTACTTTAGTACCATCACTAGCATCAGTGTACCATCCTGTAAATGTATACCCTGTTTTTGTTGGAACAGGTAACTCTCCATAATTAGAATCATAAGTAACATTCTTTGATGATGGATTAACACTTCCTCCATTTGGATTAAATGCTATTGTATAATCATTTGCACTCCAATGTGCTGTAAATGTTTGTGTTCTTGCTTTATCTACTATAGAATTATTATTTATTAAATTTTGATCTTCATCATACCATCCTACAAAAGAATAACCTTCTTTTATTGGAGTTGGTAAATCATTATAAGTATTTGCAAATTCAACTTCTATACTATCTGGAGTAACTTCACCACCATCAGCATTTAAAGTAATTGTATAACTATTTGCACCCCATTTAGCATATAACATAGAATTAGAAGTTATTTTTACTATAGAATCTTTAGTTATTAAATTACTATATGATGAATCTAAATACCATCCTTTAAATGTATATCCTGTTAAACTTGGAGTTGGTAACTCGCCATAAACAGAATCATATGTTATGTCTTTAGAATTTATTTCAGATGTTCCACCATTAGCATTAAAAGAAATAGTGTAAGTATTAGCACTCCAATGAGCAAATATTGTTTGATCACCAGTTAAATCAAAAATAGTATTTTCTGTAATTTTTTCACCATCTACTTCAGCAGTATACCATCCTAAGAATGAATAACCTACTCTTGATGTAGTTGGTAAAACCCCATACGCTTCTCCTTCTACAACACTAGATTCAGCAAAATTTGCAGTACCTCCTGTTGCATTAAAGACGATTTTATGAGATAAGTTTTCTAAATCAACTCCAACTGTACCAGAAAATCTTGCACCATTATTTTCACTTTGATCAATATTAGAATAATATTTATATTCAACTTTTAATTTATAATTTAATTTAGTTTTTGAATTTATTGGTTCATTCTTCATCAAATATGCTTTTCCATTAGTTGTTTTAGGTAGTGGCGTTTCCTCTACTATAACATTATTTTCTTCATCTAAAATAGTATATACTAAATCATCATTAAATTCACTAAAGACATTTTCAATATAGACATTGTAATTTAAAGTATCTTTGTAAGTATTTTCTACGCTAAATGTTTTTGTAAAACTATCTCCTGGCATCATATCTGTAGCATCTATTTCTTCAATACCTGTATATATTAATTCATATTTAGCAGATTGAATTAAAGTTCCAGTTTGATTAATAAAATTTACTTTACCACTATAAAAACTATAGCTTACCCCTAAAGCTATAATAATCAAAAAAATACAACTCACAATTGAAATAATTATCTTCTTCTTCACATTTACCACCGTCTATATTTTTCTATTTAAATTATATCTTATATAAAAACTCTAGTCAATTTATTTTTAGTAAAAATATATTTGACATATTATTTACGAAGTGTCTGTCTCTTTGATATTTGCTTTGCAAAAACTTAATTCGATAGAAACTTCGTCTTTACCTCTTTTATATCTTTTATACTATTTTTTATTATCTTCGTTTTTATCTATACTGTTATCTTAGTATGAGATATCAGATTTCAGAACCTCTATTGCAGGACGAACCCCGTCGAGACTAGAAGTGCCGACAATGCTGTCGTTCACGCCGCGAATGCTACCAAACACATTCCACGCGCTGCGAGAATCAGACGAAGTAGGCGTTTCTAACCATGAGCCATATGTTTTTAATGATGAATTTGAATATTTTGTGTTTTCCATTAAATATTTACATTTACTACTTAATTCACCTTTTGTCCTATTTCCAACTGTAATTTTACATCCTTGTTCTATTTCTTGAGTAGTAAGTAGTCTTGCAGAATATCCATCATAGCTAAATCCTGTTACTCTTATTGTTCCTAATTCATCAGTTATATCTCTTGTTTTATATTTTAGGCTTACATTACTCCACTGACTTGTTGTTGGAAGTTGTGTTACTGCTGTTTGTGGTCCATAATATTCTGTACTACTATAATTAGTATTATACGCATATGACGTTGTATTATTTGCTTCTCCACCACTTACATTATTATAATATATTAATACAGCTGTATCCGAATCTGAAGTGATTCCATTTGTCATATCTGATACATAATAAAACCTTTCAGTTTCTGCATCATATGTTCCATCCCCATTGACATCACAATCAAACGCATCCCCACTTGCTAGTGTTCCACTTTCACCTAAATTACCATAAGTTATAGTATCACCTGATGTGTATCCATCTGCACGACAATAAGATGATGTACTTGTTTGGCTACATATCTCTGTGTGTAACGTTGTTGCTCTTTTACATATTGGTTTCTTACAAATATACCCATCTGGACAATGTGTTGTTGCCATATCATATAATTCATCTATTGCTCCAGATACTGTATTAGATGATCCTCCACTTGTTGTATTATCATAATATACACTACTACTTGCTAGTTGTGTTGCTGCATATGTACTTATTGCTATTGCTATTACAACTCCTACGGTAAATCCAATCATATTATTTTTTACTATTTTAATTATTTTTTTCAAATCGACTCACTCCCTACTAGTTTATTCTATATTACCAGTATACCCCCCTCCCTCCAAGAGGCTCTCGTCAAGAAAAATTTTGATAATTTTATTAAAAAAGTTGCGACAGTGTCGCAACATTTATAATATAGTTATTATGTAGAATTAATAATCTATAATGACTCCAAGGTAATTGGTGCCCTATTTGGGCACTTTTTGAAAAATAAATAAAATTTTTTCATATCAAATAAGTATCTGACAATATATTTTTTTCCAAATTCTAAAGTTAATTTTTTCCTGCTTCACTAAGCATTTTACCAACATTGTAATAATTCTTTCTTTTTTTATAGAAAAAAATTAAAAAAAGATAACAATTTTGTTATCCTTATCCTAATAAAAATTCTAAAATAACTGGCGATAAAATAATAAGTAATAAAATAGGTATAAAAAATACAACAGAAATTACACTTATTTTAATTGGAAGTTTAGCAATCTTACCTTTTACTTCCATTAATTGTTTATTTTTTAAATATTCTAATTGGTTATTTAAAGAATCAATTATATTACTACCAAAAATTGAAGATTCAGTAACATTCAAGATTGTATTATTAATAGATTCTGATGGTATTCTATACTTCATATTTTTTAAACTTTCTACCAAGCTTTTTCCCATTTTTACTTCATTTAATGTTTTTAAAAATTCTTTTGAAATATTACTATCAATATTCTTAGCTGTAGTTTCTAATGCTTGAGTTAATGTTTTACCACTTTCCAAAGTCAATTCTAAAATTTCAAAGAAAAATATAGCTTCATGTTCAAGTTCTAATCCTCTTTTTTTAATTGGATAATCAAGTAGTATATAATTTATTAAAAAATAATATACAATTGAAAATAACGGTGCATATATATAACCATTTTTTGAAAATAAGATAAAAGAAATAAATATTAATATTGTTCCCAAAAGTCTTATATTTAAAAATTCTTTTTCGTTATATTTACAATCATCACCTAGAAGTTCAATTTTACTTTTTATTTTTGAAATAGTTTTTTTAGAATATATTTTATCGATTATTGAAATTTTTTTCATTACATCTTCACCTTTAATACCTTTCTAATAACTATTACATATAAAACATATAAAGAAATAATAAATAATAAAATAAATATTCCTAGAGTTGATGATATTAAAGGTTTAAAATAATCAGGATTTAATATACTAATTACCAATACGAAAATTACTGGCATAATTACTAACATTTTAAAGACAAATCTAGAAGATGATGTTAAACTATCTAGTTCATTTTTTAATTTTTTCTTATCAAAGAAAGATTTTTCTATCATTGAAAACACTTTTACTATATTTCCACCAGTTTTATTTAATAAAGTAAGAGATGATGCAATATATTTAGCATCTTCTATTTTAACTCGATTATAAAATCTATTAAATACTGTATCTAAACTTAACCCATATGAAATATCTAATGATATTTTTTGAAATTCTAAAGCAATTGGTCCTTCTAGTTCATTTTTAACTGTTTCAATTGCTTGCATAATATTTCTACCAGATTTAAATGAATTATTCATTATAATAATAGCTTTTAATAAATCCTCTTCAACCTTTTCTTTTCTTTTTTGACGATAGTAAGTAATAACAATATTAGGAAGTAAATATCCAATTATAAAGATAATTAAAGATTTCATAAAATCAAATTTTAAATATTGTAAAAATGTAGAAATCACATAAATAACAGTTAAAAATAATCCAAATAAAATTTTGATAGATATTAAATCAATTGGTTCTTTTATATTACGAATATTTAAAGTAATATCTCTTTCATATTTTTTACTATGTTTTTCAATAACTTTACTAACTTTAAGGATTTTACTTAAATTATGTACTAATGTCCAAAATCCTATATATAAACGATCAAAGAATGAAATTTCAGCATCTTTATCAGACATCAATGAGAATTCTGAAAATTTCTTTTCATACTCATATGATTTTAAATTTTTTAAAATAATGACAAATATTAATAATAAGAGAGTTATTATTAAAAATTGAATTATAATTATTTTAAATGCTTCATTAATCATTCTTATCATCCTTTCTTTTTATTCTTTTTTAGTTTTTTTATCTTTTTTAAATGGTTCAAATATATCATCTACATCAGTAATACCATGACTAGTTATTTTTTTATATACTTTTGGTATTCTTTCATACAATATATATTCTCCATCAACTTCATTATTATCTGTTAATCCATATTGTTTAAATTCAAATATTTTATTTAATTCTAACATTCCATCTTTAAATCCAGAAATTTCACTTATTGATGTTATTTTACGTTTACCATCACTCATTCTATCTATATTAACTACTAAATCAATAGCACTATAAATATATTCTCTAATTGCTTTTACTGGTATTTCTAATCCAGCCATTAAAATCATTGTTTCAAGTCTATTTAAAGCATCTTCACAACCATTAGCATGTAAAGTTGTAAGTGATCCATCATGACCAGTATTCATTGCTTGAAGCATATCAAATGCTTCTTTACCACGAACTTCTCCGACTATTATTCTATCTGGTCTCATACGAAGTGAATTAATAACTAAATCTCTTATTGTTATTTCATCATTACTCTCGTAATTTGTTGTTCTTGTTTCAAGAGAAATAACATGTTTTTGTTTTAATTTTAATTCAGCAGCATCTTCAATTGTAATTATACGTTCATCATGGCTTATAAAGCTACTCAATATATTTAAAAGAGTTGTTTTACCACTACCAGTACCACCACAAACAATAATATTTAATTTACCTTTCACTGAAGCTTCTAAAAATCTTGCCATATAAGGTGTTAAAGTACCAATTCTTATTAAATCATCAATTGTTGCCATTGATTCTTTAAATTTTCTAATAGTAATTACTGGTCCTTTTGTTGATAACGGAGGAATAACAGCATTAATTCTTGAACCATCGGCAAGTCTTGAATCAACCATTGGATTTGCAACATCGATTGTTCTACCAAGTGGTTCTATTAACCTTTGAATAGTTCTTATTATATGTTCATCATTAATAAAACTTACTCCTTCATCTTTGATTAATTGACCATCTATTTCAATATATATTTCATCTGGACTATTAACCATTATTTCTGTAACATTTTTATCTTTTAATAATTCTGTTAGTGGACCATAACCATTAATCTCATTATCAATTAAATTATATAAATGACTTCTTTCTAAATTAGTTAAATCATAACCAAAAATAGTTTGATCTATTTCATCATTAATAAATTCACTAACTGTTTTATCCTTTGGCATTTCTTTATCAATTAAGTTTTCTACTATTTTAGTTCTTAAAGTATCTAATAATTTTTTATCTGGAAATATATCATAATCACTTAAATTTGAAAAATCATTAACTTTTCTTGTAATATTAAAAGCATCATATAAACTTTGTTTACTCATTATTATCACCATTTTCTTTTAATAAATCTGCAGCAATCGTCATGAATGTTGCATACTCTTTAGCGAATAAACTAGGCATTCTTTTTTGTAATGTTATTATTTGACCATTCATTATATATTCATCTATATTTTTGATAAAGAAATTAGATGATAATGTATAATCAATATTTGCTTTCATAACATTTTTCATATCAAATAATGAAAAATAATTTTTATAAGCATTAACACTATTATTTAATAACACTTTATAATTTGATAAGTCCAAGTCTCTAAACACACTAATTATAGATTTCATATTTTTTAAATCCATTGGATCATTAGTCATTAAAAATAAAATGCTATCTACTTTATCTAAAGTTACAATATTAATTTCACTTAATGTATGATTCATATCAATTAATACCACATCATAATTAAAACAAGCTTTATCTATAATTAAATCAATATATTTACTATCTATTTTAGCTGCTTGTCTTGGATCCTTTGGTGATGCTAATATATCAATATCTTCATCGTAATGAGTTACATAGTTTTTAAAATCAAAATGTCTATTATTTTCATAATCATCAACTAAATTATAAATAGATTTTTCAGCTGGTCTATTTAAGGCAATACTAATTCCACCACTAGATAAGTTTAAATCAATTATTAATACTTTTTTTTCAACTATTTTAAAAATACCAGCAAGGTTTATAGTAGTTATCGTTTTTCCTACGCCACCTTTTGCTGAAAACAAACATAATGATTTACCCTTTTTGTTATTCATTACAATCCCTCTATTCTTTTATTAATTTTATATTATTATTTTCTTTATACACTTTAAATGATAGCTTTATTTTATAATTCTTTATTCCAATAATTCTACCAAAAATACTATTTATTTTATAATCATTTTTTACAATAATATCATTTTCATTAACTTTTATTTTTAAATTATCAGTATTTATTTTATTCTTTTGATATAAATTACCTACATATTCTTCAAAATTTGATTCATATCTTTTATCATATGTATTTCTCAATATTGTTTTTGTTATACTTTGAAATTTAATTTTTTCTTTATAAACAAATGATGTATCAATTACTAATGCCATTATCAGTAAAATTAATGGAATAAGTAATACAAACATTATTAGCGTTTGACCTTTGTTATTTAATTTAATCATTATATATCACTCTTTTAACATTTATTTTATAAGGATTATCAAAAATCAAATTTAATCCAGGCGTAATAATATCAACTTTTTTTTCTAAAATAAATTCAATATATTTTTCATTTTCATTCATTTTAAACGTAGTAGTTTGTAAATCTTTTGAAATACTTTTTTTTATTACTTCATATTGATATTTATTTTCATACATTGTTATTACATCATCCATTTTACTTTCAATTTTATTATTAAAGTATAATATTTTACCTATGTCTATCATAGCAAGTAACATAAATATAAAAACTGGAAGAATGATGATAAATTCAACTAATGCCTGCCCCTTTTTATTCATTTTACCATCCCTAACTTTGATCATCTTCTAATTCTTTATCTTTACAATAGGCATCTCCAGGTTTATCACCTTCAACATATTCTTTATCTACCATTGAGCATGATGTTTTTGTAATTGAATCTTTTAAATAACCTCCAAAATAATTAACAATAGCAATAGTTATTACGCTTATTATTGCCACAATTAATACATATTCAACTAAAGCTTGTCCTTTGTTATTTTTCATACACTCACCTACTATAAATAATTATATAATAAATAGCTTTTTTTGTAAATTAAAACTGGTATATTTTTGCTACCAGTTTTAGATTGTTATCACATAATTATTTTTATGGCTATTTTACTACGTATGGATTTGTACTTGTTCCATCTCCATTAGATTCTACTAGTGTGCCGTCTGCAAGCGAAATTACCGGACGGACACCACGAGTATTACCAACATAGTTATAGGCAGCAGTACCTGAACCATCAACAAGACCTACACCAGCAATACCGTTGGTATGCATACAGACAGGAGAAAAAGTCCAATAACTGCTATTTGTATATAAATAATTATTTGTATCTTGACAATCACTATTATTTGATTCATATGTATTAAACCCTGCAAATACTACTTCATCTAATGTTATTAATCCTACCGGATATGTTAATGCTCCATTTCCGTTTGTTGTACTTACAGTAAATTTATCATTTGCTTGTGAACATACTAATGATGGATTTGGGGAAATTGTATAAGCTGATGCTCTTGCTACTACTCCATATGCTGTTGCATTTTTTCCATATCCTAAGCTACCATATGAACTTCCTAATGTATTATTATTTGTTCCTGTTGTTGTACTCCTATCATTACAGAATACTGTATCTTCTAATTTTGATGTTACTTCACTATCAAAGTTAGATGTATACCAATTATCTATATACGTTTTTATTGTTGATTTATTTATATTTGTATGTGTTGCTGTATAATTAGATCCTGGTGTTCCATACATATATCCAACATATGCATTATCATTATAGTTTGTATTAAATGCACTTGTTCCTATTTGGGTTGTTTCACCAATTGTTGCAAGACATTGTCCATCAGTTGGTGTTCCATTATATATTAATTTTACTCCACCTGTTTCTGTTGTTCTTACTATCTTCCAACATATATCATTAAATATTATATTATTATCTACATTTCCACGATAATAATATACTGGAACATTTCCTTCTGTTGCTGTTGTTGTATATATTCCATTTGTTCCTGATGTTCCACTTCTTACACTAAAATCTATTGTTTCATTTGATGCATTTTCTTTTATCATATTATATAAATTAACACCTAATTCTGTATCTATTCCTAATGTTGCTTTAAATGTTGAACCTTGATAATCATCTTGTGGTGTATCTAAATATTTATATTCTATTTTTAATGTATAATTCTTTGTTACTCCTGATTCTATTTCAACATTCGTTTTTAAATATGACTTTCCTGTATTTGTTACTGGTAGTGCTGTTTCTGCTACTACCTCTCCATTATCATCACTTAGTGTATATACTAAATCTTCATTAAATTCATTTGTGATATTTTCCATATAAATATTATATGTTACTGCTCTATTACTTGTATTTTCTACACTAAATGTTTTTGTAAAACTATCTCCTGGTATCATACTATTTGCATTTATTTCTGATACTCCAGTAAATGTAAGTCCTAATTCATTAGATTTCATTATTGTTTCTGTTTTATTATTTTCTGTTATCTTGGCACTAAAGTATGCATATGATACTCCAGTTAATATTCCTAATGTTAGTATACTTGCTACTATAGGTACTATCACTTTTTTCTTGTTCATTTTCACTCTCTCCTATTATTACTTTAATATTAATATTTAAAAATATTTCTTTCAAGAAAAAAATGATGTAACTATATAACTTTTACATCATTTTACATATTTTTAAATTATTAATTAAGCTTGAATGATTTCAATTGCTTTACGCATTTTCATATCATATTTTATATATTCAATATTTCCATAAGCTTCAATGAATTCTTCTTTTGTCATTCCATAATCTTTTGCCATTTCATCGGCTTTTGCTTCTGCATCTTTATCTGTAACTTCGATTTTTTCTGCATCAATTACAGCTTCTAAAAGGAATCTATATTTAATTCTTTTTGTTGCTTCGCCTTCCATTTGTTTATGTAAATCTTCATGAGTAGTATTTGTAAATTGATAATATTGTTCAATATTTAATCCTTGATTCTTTAATTGATTTTCAAATTGATGAATCATTCTGTGAACTTCATCATCTATTATTTCTTCATTTAAATCAATTTTCATATTAGAAGCAGCTTTATCTAAACATTTTTCAGCATATTCTTCTTCAATTCTAGCTTTTTTACTTTCTTCTAATTGAGATTTAATTTTAGCTTCTAATTCTTCTTTAGTTTTTATATCATCAAATCCTAAATCTTTGTATAAATCTTCGTTAATTTCTGGAAGAACTCTTTCTTTAATTTCTAAAACTTTAACTTCAAATTTAACATCTTTACCTGCTAAATCAGCAACATAATTATCTGGAAATTTTAAATCAATAGTTTTTTCTTCGTTAACTTTCATTCCGATTAAAGCTTCTTCAAATCCTGGAATAAATGTATGAGAACCAATTTCAAGTGGATAATTTTCACCACTTCCACCTTCAAGTTCTTTTCCATCTACATAACCTTTAAAATTGATTACAGCTGTATCTTTTTCATTTACTGTTCCTTCTTTTTTTACAACAATTTCAGCAAATCTAGTTCTTAAACTATCAATTTCTTCTTCTATTTCTTTTTTAGTTACTTTTACTTCATCTTTTTTTACACCTAGTTTAGTATAATCACCTAATTTAATTTCTGGTTTTGTAATAATAGTAAATTTAAATACTACTTTATCTTTATCAATAGTTTTAACATCTAATGCTGGTTCAATAACAGGAATTAAATTTTCATTTTCTAAGGCTTTTTTATAAGCTGGTTCAACAGCCATATCTACGGCATCCATATAAAGAGATTCAATACCAAATTTTTTGATATAAACGTCTTTTGGAGCATTTCCTTTTCTAAATCCATCAATTTTAACATCTTTATTTTTTTTCTTAAAAGATTTATCTAAAATTGTTTCCCATTCTTTCCCTTCAATTGTTATTTCAATTTCATGTACATTCTTTTTCATAAATCTAATTTCTTTCCTTTCAAAATTCTCTTGTATTATATAATAAAACTATAGTTTTTACAAGCTTTACAAAAGAAAAAAATTGCCATAAGCAATTATTTTACTTCTTTTATTACTACTGGATATGCCCCATTTGGACTTTCAACTTGAACAGTTTCACCATTTTTATGTCCAATAACAGCTTTTCCAATTGGAGATTCATTTGAAATTTTATTTTCGAATGGATCAGCTTCTAGTGATCCAACGATTTTATATTCTTCAATTTCTCCATCATCATATTCAATTACAACTGATGATCCAATTGCTATAACACCATTATCACTATTTTGAGCAATATTACAATGTTCTAATTTATATTCAAGTTCTTTAATTCTTCCTTCAAGTTGAGCTTGATCATTTCTAGCAGCATCATAATCTGAGTTTTCTGATAAATCTCCTAGTGCTCTTGCTTCTTTTAAAGCTTTAATTACTTCTGGTCTTTTAACTTCTTTTAATTCTTTTAATTCAGTTTCTAACTCTAAATAGCCTTCAGCTGTTAAAGTTATATTTTCTGCTTGTTTCATTTTTAATCACCTTTTTTAAAATTTCTATAAAATAATACTATAAATAAGTATCTTTGTCAAATACTTTTATTCTCATCATATCTAGTTTTTCCAACTTTTTATCTATTTTTAATTTAACAATCATTTTTGGATGTCTTGCAACATCAATTATTTCATCATTTTCATTTAATATATTATGTACTTTGTACGTATATGTTTCCAAATTTGGTCCAAAAAATTCTACTATGTCTCCCTCTTTAAAATAATTTCTTTGTTCAATAGTTGCCATTTTGCTTTTTTCATCATAATCTAAAACTATTCCTAAAAAATCTTGATTGGATATTTCTTCTCTTCCTAAAAAGTATTGTTCTTTTCTTGTTGGAAGAGATTTAAAAAATTGTGGTGTTGAGTCACGATTAGCACATCTATTTAAAATATCTAAATAATATTTACATTCATTATCTGTTAAAGTATTATTTAATATTTTATCAATAATATTTCTATATACGTTTATTACTGTAGCTATGTAATAAACAGAACGCATTCTTCCTTCGACCTTAAAAGAATTTACACCGATTTCTATCATCTCTTTTATATATGGGACCATGTTTAAATCTTTAGGTGTAATACTAAATGCTTGACTTGTATTTTCTAAATCAAATACCCATCTACATATTTGAGCACAACCTCCTCGATTCGAATCACGATTTGTACAATAATTTGATAAAATACATTTTCCACTAATAGATGTACACATAGCTCCATGAATAAAACATTCAAGTTCTAAATTAGTTTCTTCTTTTATTCTTTTTATATCATTTTTTGAAGCTTCACGAGCAAGGACTAATCTTGTAACACCTAAATCTTTATAAAAAAGACCTTGACCATAATTTAGTGTACTTGCTTGTGTAGATAAATGAACTTCATAACTGACATTTAGTTTTTTAGCCATTGTAAGTACTACGATATCACTTGCTATTATAGCATCTATATGGCATTCATCTAATTTTTTTAAATATTTATCTAAACCATCTAAATTTTTATTATGAAATACAATATTTACTGTAACATAAACTTTCTTATTTAAATTATGAGCATAATCACAAGATTTTTTAATTTCTTCTAAGCTAAAATTTTTAGCATTTGCTCGTAGGGAAAATTCTTGACCACCGATGTATACAGCATCAGCTCCATATAAAAAAGCTATTTTTAATCTTTCTAAATCTCCAGCTGGAGCAAGTAATTCAATTTTACTCATTGCTATCACCTTTTAGCTTATAAATTGTTTCTTTATGTAAAAATCCTGTATCATAAGAAATATTTAAATCAAATTTTTTATTTTTAATATTATCTATTAATTTAATTTGATTTTTTTCATCCAAAAATAGTGGATTAACTATAAAATATAAAACATTTTCATTATCTATTAATTCAAAGCCATTATAATATTTTTTTTGATATCCAACTGTTCCATATTCGTTTTCAACCATTATAAAATTATTGTTAGATATTTTTTCAAATATTTCTACATCATTTTTATAAGGAATATTAAATTCACTATAAAAATTAGACAATAACATTCTCCTAGAGTACATTGCTTGTACTAATCCAAATAAAAATAATGTAACTGGTTTTATAGATTTTTGACAAATTAAATCTATTTCTTCTTTTGTAATATCTGTTGATACTACTACACTATCATTATTTTTTAAATGTTCATTAATACTTTTATAATTAGTTCCAAAATGATTCTGATAATTTATAGTTATAATATTTAAATGTAATTTTTTAATTAAATAAAGTACTCCAAAATCATCATATACAATACCTTTTATTTTATTTGAATTATTTTTTAAAATTATTTCTAATCTATCTAATGATTCATTATCTAATATTCTATTTATCAAAATAAAAGAAAAATCTTTTATTTCATCGATTGAATAAGTATTATTAAAACCTACACAAAAGTCTTTAAGTGGAAAAAGAAAGTTTTCTATACCAACTTTCTTTAATTTTGAAATTAGATTAATATCTGTTATCGTGTATAAAATTTTATTTAACATCATTTTTTTTCATACTGACAGAAAGACCGTCACCTATATCTAAAAATTTTGTTTCGAATTCTTCATTATTTTTTAAAAACTCAATGTATGTTTCAATTTTATCCACTAAAGATCTTAAATTTTTACTTTCGATAGTTTCTTTTTTACCAACTAAACCATGAAATTGTAAGTTATCAGTTATAATTACACCATTAGGTGATAAGAAATATTTAAATTTTTCAAAAAATTTCTTATATTGTCCTTTGGCTGCATCAATAAAAATTAAATCATATGACACATTTGATAAATTAACTTCTAAAGCATCTTGATATACAACATTTATTTTTTTATCAAGTCCTGCTTTTTTAACATTTTTTAGACATTCCATGTATCTATTTTCATCACGTTCAATTGTTGTAACTTTTACATCTGCAGTACTAGATGCCATAAGTATTGTAGAATATCCAATGGCACTACCAATCTCTAAAACATTACAAATGTTATTTGCTTTTATATATTTCATTATAAATGCTATCGATTCTTTTTCGATTATTGGAACATTATTTTCTTTTGCATATTGTTCCATTTCTAATATTAATTCTTTCATTTTATCATCCTACTTCTTTTATAATTTGATTAAATTCAACGCTATTTTTAGCAAAATAAACTAATCCATTTTTAATATCTGCATAAAAATATAAATAATCTGTATCGCTTGGATTAAATGCAGCATTTATACTTATACTACTAGGATTACATATTGGACCAACTGGTAAACCTATTTTATTTATATTTCGAGTATTATATGCATTTTCTTCCATCAAGTCTTTATAAGTTAATGTTTCTCCCATCTCTTTTTTTACAGCATAATATGTTGTAACATCCATTCCTAAACTCATATTATTATCTAATCTTTTATAAATTACTTGACTTACTTTTTTTCTATCATCTTCCAAATTAGCTTCTAACTCAATAATAGATGCCATTGTTAGTACTTCATGAACTGAATATTTACTTTTTTCAAAGTCATTTTTATATGGTTCTAGTTTTTTTTCTGTATAATCCAAAAGCTTTATAAAAATATCTTTTATTGAATAATTACTCATTAATTCATAAGTATCTGGCAAAATATATCCTTCAAGTCCATAATAAATATTATCATTTAATATCTCATCTGTCAAAAACCAATATTTGTTAACCATCTCTTTTAAGAATTCTTTATCATTAATTTCTTGAATTATTTCTTCTTGTGAATAATCATAATTATCACTAATTAATTTAACATAGTTATTTAATCTTTTTCCTTCAATCAAAGTAACTTTAACAGTTTCAACTCTTATATCACCTTTTTTAATTTTATTTAATATTTGCGTAACACTCATTGATTGATTTAATGAGTAAGTTCCAGCTTGTAAATTTAAATCACTATTAAAAAACATATAAATTATCGCGGTTTTATCACTTTTTATTAATTTTTGTTTTTTTAATTGCTTTGCTATTTGTATTTTACTAGTATTTGGTTTTAAAACAAATACTACTTCATCTTTATTATTTTTATTAACTGGTTTTAAGCTAAAAAAATAGTATGTTGTAAAAACAATTAAAAGTACAGTAAATAAAGAAATAACCCCTATTATTATCTTTTTTTTCATTACTATTTCTCCTCTTTATTCATATCAGGTAATTTTGAAAAAATGGTTTCTATTATATCCCATTCTTCTTCAGTTTCTATAGGATATAAAGTTTTATCTTTTCCTGTTGGATCAAAAATAGATGCATATACCAAAATATTATCAAATTCATCCTTTTGATTATCTGTATATCCAACATAATTTTTCTTACTTTTTTCATCATAAAATTCAAATAATACTTCGTATTCTACTTCTTTACCATTTTCATCTTTTGCTATTATCACATTTTTATTATTTTTATCCATTATTATTCCTCTTTCTGATATATGATTCTAAAATTAAACATGCTGATACACCATCAATTACTTCTTTTCTTTGTTTTCTTTTCTTATCCGCGTTAATTAAAATGTTTTCAGCTTGCGTAGTTGTTAGTCTTTCGTCAATTAAACTAACATCAATATCTACATTTTTTTCTATCAATTCTTTAAATTTAAGAGATCTTTGTGCAGCAAAGCCACAAGAATTATCCATGTTTTTAGGAAGACCTAAAGCAATATTTGTTATTTTATACTCATTTATGACTTTTTCTAATTCTTTTAATGCACTATCATAGTCTTCAAAAGCAAAACGTATTACTTTTAAAAAAGATGCAATACTATTAGTTTTATCACTAATAGCAACTCCAAGGGTTTTTGTACCTAGATCAAGACCTAAATATCTCATTTTAAAAATCCTTTTAAAAGTATAGCAACAATTGATGCACGATCTATGCTAAGTATTTTCTTACGAGCATCCTTATAACTTGAAATATAACCTGGATCATTAGTTAATAAAAAACCAACGATTTGATTTATTGGATCATATCCCCTTTCATAAAGAGCATCATATACTTCTTTTAATGTTTCAAAAACTAAACTTTCTTTTATTGTAGATAAATCATATAAACTTGTTCTATCGTCCATATTTCACCTCTTAAACTATAATTCATTTTATCATTTATATATAATTTTATCAAGTTTTTAAACTTTTAGATTTTAAATAAAAATGTAAAAAATACAGTTTCCTGTATTTTTTAGAATTTTTTATAATTCTTTTAATTTTTCAATTTCATCAATAGACAAATTTGTATGTTTAGATACTTCTTTTATATCCATACCTGAATCAAGTAAGCTTTTTGCAATTTTTATAGATGCTTCTTTCAATCCTTCAGCTAATCCTTCTGCATGTCCTTCATCTCTTGCAACATGTTTTTCTGAATTTAGTATCATTTCTTCTTCTATTTCTGGATCAAACAATGCTTCTAAAAATTCTTCATTTG
>JAEDGC010000005.1 GCA_016297695.1 Bacilli bacterium | reverse complement strand
GACGATTATTTTGCTTTGTATTTTTAGTTCACTATGTCTTGACAAAAATCATTTTGACAAGCTTTTATTAAATTTCTTCTTTTTTTAATTCTTTTAATTTTTCATAATAGATAGTTTGTGCAGTTGTAATATATGGTACTACCCATATAATTGGGATTATTAATCCACATAACAATATCCATCCAATAAAACTTAAACAAAAAACAAAATAGTTAAATTTATGTCCATTCATTAAGTCCTTACTCAAATTCAAATAATCTTTTGCATTTAATCCAGGATTGTCAATAAATACATAAAATACCATAGTGTATGCAAAAGACAAAATGATACCTGGAATAATTAGACAAATAAATCCTAGTAACACAAAAATATAAACTAAAATGTTAATAATAATTAATATTCCAATTTGACCATAATAAGTTTTTAATTCATTTATGTCATATTCCTCACCACGAACAAATTTCAACATATATGAGATATATCCTACTTCGGCTGGTATTAACAATATTGAAAATAATGCAGTTACTAGTTCTGCAGTAGTTGACTCGTTACCAAAGATACTTGTAGCAATTACACTTATAATCATTGAAATAAAGCCAATTATTATGGCTGGTTTCCAAACGTCCCATAACTTTCCATTAATTTTTTCTTTTGCTTTAGATTTAATTTCTTTAAAATCCATTTTATACTTCCTTTCTCTAAAATAATTATATCTTTTTTAATTCAAAAAATCTATATTATTTAATATTCTTTTATACAAAGTATTATACTTATATTCATTCGAATCTATAAATTTTATAACATCTTCCTTCGCTTTTAATAAAATTTTATAATCTCTTTTAATATCAGCTAATTTAAATGTCATATCGCCACTTTGTTTTGTACCAAATAGATCTCCTTCACCTCTAATCTCAAAATCTTTTTGACTTATATAAAAACCATCATTACTTTCACACAAAACTTTAAGCCTTTCTTTTTCTTTATCACAAATTAAATAACAATAACTTTGTAAATCATTTCTTCCAACTCTTCCTCTTAATTGATGCAAAGTTGCTAATCCAAATCTATCAGCATCAAAAATAACCATCATCGTAGCATTAGAAACATCAACACCAACTTCTACAATAGTTGTACATATTAATATTTTAATTATTCCATTTTTAAAATCATTCATAATAGCTTCTTTTTCGGTATTTTTTAATTTACCATGAAGTATTCCAATATTTATTTTATTATTAAAAGCTATATCCATTTTTTCTTTTAAAAGCATGACATCTTTTAAATCATTATCTTCTTCATTTGTTATTAATGATGATACAACATATATTTGATGATTATTTTTAATTTCCTCTAACATATGATATAAAACATCTTTTAATTCTTCATTTTTTTTAACACATGTAATTATTTCTTTTCTGCCATTTGGTTTTTGTTTTATCATCGACGTATCCATATCACCATAAATAGTTAAAGCATAAGTTCTAGGTATTGGAGTTGCTGATAGATAGATTATATCTGGAATTTTCCCTTTATTTTGCAAACTATTTCTTTGATTAACTCCAAATCTATGCTGTTCATCAGTAACTACTAACCCTAATTCTTTAAACTCAACATCATCTGTTAGTAATGCATGAGTTCCAATAATTATATCTACTTCTTTATCCTTTAATCTTTTCTTTACATTATTTTTTTCCTTTGCAGACATACTACCAACTATTAATTCACATCTTACATTTGTATTTTTAGTCAAATCCAAGACATTTCGATAATGTTGTTTAGCAAGTATTTCAGTCGGTGCTAAAAGAGCGCTTTGATAACCCGAAAAATAATTAATAACCATAGCTATTATAGCAACTACAGTTTTACCACTACCAACATCTCCAAGTATTAAACGATTCATTCTTTTACTACTATTTAAATCATTTAAACAATCATTAACTGCATTTAATTGATCATCAGTTAAACCAAATGGTAGTGATGCAATAAACTCATTTACTTCTTCATTATTGATACTTCTTTTTATTCCACCACTGCTAATTTCATTGCGTTTTTTTAAATACATTATTTTAAACATAAATACAAATAATTCTTCATATATTAATCTTAATTTACTTTGTTTTAATCCTTTACTATCACTAGGATTATGAATTTGACATAAAGCTTCATATTTAGATATAAAACCATGCTCATCACAATATCTATCTGGTATATAATCATCATAATCCTTACTTATTATTAATGCATTATGAATTAATTTAATAAGATTTTTATTTTTTATTTCTTTACTTAAATGATAGATAGGTTCGATACTATTATTATCAATCTTATCTAATTTAATATCTGATGCAACAAAACTATTCTTTAATTTTTCATATTTACCAATCAAAGTTATTTCTTCACCAATTTTAATATTATTTTTCATAAAAGCTCTATTAAAAATAGTAACGTTTAAAAGTAAATTATCAGAAAGTGCTTTAAATGATAATCTATTAAAATTCTTTTTAAAATAAAATACTTGGGGATTACTTTCAACCTTGGCAATAATTACACAATTTTCATTATTAGAAACTTCTGATAACGGTTTAATATTATATACTTGATAACGATAAGGATAATAATTTATTAGATCATTGATATCATAAATATTAAGTTTATTAAGTGCTTTAATTGTTTTATCACCAATACCTTTAATACTATTTAGTTGCATATTATCACCTTGAACTAATTATAACAAAACACTAGTTCGTAGTCAAATAATAAAAAATGTTTCTATCTTTTCATAGAAACATCTTCTTCTAAAATATTTTTTCTTACTCCATTTTCAAATTGTTCATAATATAATTTTTCTAGTTCACTTCCGGAATCAAAGACTACTTCTCCTTCAATTCTTTGTAAATTGCCTAAATTTGTTACTTGAGAATGTACAAAATTTGCATATCCACCTATTGTTTGTAGATTGCCTAAATTTGTTACTTGAGAACAATCAAAATTTGCATTTCCACCTATTGTTTGTAAATTACCTAAATCTGTTACTTGAGAACTTTCAAAATCTACATCTCCATCTATTGTTTGTAAATTACCTAAATTTGCTACTTGAGAATCTTCAAAATGTGCATATCCACCTATTGTTTGTAAATTATCTAAATCTGTTACTTGAGAATATCCAAAATATGCATGTCCACCTATCGTTTGTAGTTTACCTAAATTTGTTAATTGAGAATCTCCAAAAGCTGCATTTCCACCTATTGTTTGTAAATTACCTAAATCTGTTACTTGAGAACAGCTAAAATGTGCATTTCCACCTATTGTTTGTAGATTGTCTAAATTTGTTACTTGGGAACAACTAAAATTTGCAGTTTCACCTATTGTTTGTAAATTACCTAAATCTATTACTTGAGAACCTCTAAAATCTGCATCTCCACCTATTCTTTGTAAATTACCTAAATCTGTTACTTGAGAACAATAAAAATTTGCATCTCCGCCTATTGTTTGTAGATTACCTAAATTTGTTACTTGAGAATCTTCAAAATCTACATTTCCAATTATCATTTTATAAGGGCATTTTATATAATCAGTTTTTGAAAAATATATATCTCCTATAAATATTTCTTCTTCAGTGCAATTATAATACTTTGCTATCTTATCTTTTATTTTATGCAAATTATTTTTAAGTTTAGTTTTATTCGTATTCTCTCCATGTCCATGATTTTTATAATCAGCCTTAAATAAATCCTCTAACATTTGATCTACATTTTTTGATTCAAATGTTCTAGATTCTATTTCATTATTATATTTAATTAATCTTTTATTTAACTCTTCTTTTTCTAACCATTCTTTTCCATTTTTTATTCCTTTATTATTTTCTAAAAAAGATAAAGTTACATCTCTGTATTCTTCTTCTATTTCTTGCGCATTATCATTTAATATACCTCTTACTTCATCTATTTCATTACCACTCATTTTTACAGCTATATGTGGTTTATCTTCATTATCTACAAACACAAAGAAGTCTCCTTGTGCTAATTGAGTTGATGCAAGTGTTTTTGTACACCATGGAGTATCTTTTACAAGTGATGCTAATTTTTCTGCATTAGCTATATATTCTTTTTCATTTGATGTTTTACCTTCAAATTTTAACCATTTACCTTTTTTATAAGTTTGTACTACATCAAGTTTTATTCCACTTGTTTGTGCTATACTTTTATTAAATATTTCAAGTCCTGCAAAATAGATAAGTGCAAAATTATTATAATCATCTATATTATTATAAATTGTATCTAATACGGTTTCATTTAATGTCATATGTCCAGTTATTGTATTATGCATATCTCTTTTTTTAATAATTGTATTTGTTTTATCTTCTACTTTATCTAATTTATATGTTTTTGTTAATGTTTCATTTAACATTAATACTTTAAATGCTGGTTCATAATTTGTATTTTTTATAAAATCTACTATATGTTTATATTCTTCATATAAATGATTGCTAAATTTTTCCGCTAGTTCATTTAAGCAATATTCTTTTCTACTTTCTAAATATGATGTGTCTTCTCCACGTTGTTGTAATGCTTTTATCTCGCTCTCATATTCTCTTAATATTTCTTTACTATTAGCATTTATTCTAAATTCTTCTTTATCATTTATAAGAGAATATAATCTTTCCAATTCTTCTTCTATATCTTTTCTTATTTGTTCATATCTATTTTCTTTTTGTGGCAAAATATGATTTTTTCCATCATAAAAATTGTTAACAAATAATTTTTCCCATTTACTTAAATCCATTTGTTCTACATTTTTTTTAATTATTAAATTTAAATATCTTTTTTCTAATAATTCTTTTTTTATACTTCCAAGTAAGTATTCTCCAACTTTTAATCCATCTTTAAACTCTATAATGTAGTTATCTGTTAGTATATCTATTACTATTTCTATATCTATTATTCCATTTTTTATATCTTCTTTAGAATAAAGTCCTGCATATCTTAATTCATATTGTTCTCTGATTAAATCTATTTTATCTTTATTATCTTTTAATATTTTTTCTTTTAATTCAATAAAGGTTTTTGTATCTTCAAAAAAATGTAATATTTCATGATTATTTATTTTTTGGAAGTTATCTTCATTTTCATTAAGATATATTGTATTATTTTCACTGTAACCTAATACATCACCAAGATCACAAAATATAGTTTTAATACCAAATTGTTCATTAAATCTAATTATTTCTTCTTTAATCTTCATTTTTAATTAACTCTTTTATTTCTTTAAGAGTTTTTCCTTGTTTTAATAAATATTTAATTCTTTCTTGAGTATTTAAATACTCTTCTTTTTTATCTTCTGGTATTCTAACTATTTTATTATCATACGACTTAACCATAACATATTTCATATACTCACCTTTATTCTATTCTTATTATAACAAAGTTGTTTATTTAAATCAAAAAAATGTTTCTATCTTTTCATAGAAACATCTTCTTCTAAAATATTTTTTCTTACTCCATTTTCAAATTGTTCATAATATAATTTTTCTAGTTCACTTTTGAAATAAAAGAATACTTCTCCTTCAATTCTTTGTAAATTACCTAAATCTGTTACTTGAGAATTTTCAAAATCTGCATTTCCACCTATTGTCTGTAAATTGCCTAAATTGGTTAATCGAGAACCAAAATATGCATCTCCACCTATTGTTTGTAAATTACCTAAATTTGTTACTTGAGAACCTCTAAAATCTACTTTTCCACCTATTGTTTGTAGATTACCTAAATTTGTTACTTGAGAATGTATAAAATTTGTATTTCCACCTATTGTTTGTAAATCACCTAAATTTGTTACTTGAGAACCAAAATATGCATCTCCACCTATTGTTTTTAGTTTACCTAAATTTGTTATTTGAGAACATGTAAAATCTGCTTCTCCACCTATTGTTTGTAAATCACCTAAATTTGTTACTTGAGAATCCCCAAAAGAGGCTTCTCCACCTATTGTTTGTAGATTACCTAAATTTGTTACTTGAGATTCTCCAAAATATGCACCTCCACCTATTGTTTGTAAACTGCCTAAATTTGTTACTTGAGAATCTCTAAAATATGCTTCTTCACCTATTGTTTGCAAATTGCCTAAATTTGTTACTTGAGAATTTTCAAAATACGCATTTCCACCTATTGTTTGTAGATTGTTTAAACCTGTTACTTTAGAATATCCAAAATACGCATCACCACCTATTGTTTGTAGATTACCTAAATCGGTTAATTGAGAATTTTCAAAATCTGCTTCTCCACCTATTGTTTGTAGATTGCCTAAATTTGTTACTTGAGAATCCACAAAATACGCATATCCACCTATTGTTTGTAAATTGCCTAAATTTGTTACTTGAGAAAGTATAAAATTTGCATTTCCACCTATTGTTTGTAAATTCCCTAAATCGGTTACTTGAGAACCTTCAAAAGCTACCTTTCCAAATATTACTTTATAAGGGCATTTTGTATAATCAGTTTTCGAAAAGTCTATATCTCCTATAAATATTTCTTCTTCACTGCAATTATAGTACTTTGCTATCTTATCTTTTATTTTATGTAAATTATTTTTAAGCTTAGTTTTATTCGTATTCTCTCCATGTCCATGATTTTTATAATCAGCCTTAAATAAATCCTCTAACATTTGATCTACATTTTTTGATTCAAATGTTCTAGATTCTATTTCATTATTATATTTAATTAATCTTTTATTTAACTCTTCTTTTTCTAACCATTCTTTTCCATTTTTTATTCCTTTATTATTTTCTAAAAAAGATAAAGTTACATCTCTGTATTCTTCTTCTATTTCTTGCGCATTATCATTTAATATACCTCTTACTTCATCTATTTCATTACCACTCATTTTTACAGCTATATGTGGTTTATCTTCATTATCTACAAACACAAAGAAGTCTCCTTGTGCTAATTGAGTTGATGCAAGTGTTTTTGTACACCATGGAGTATCTTTTACAAGTGATGCTAATTTTTCTGCATTAGCTATATATTCTTTTTCATTTGATGTTTTACCTTCAAATTTTAACCATTTACCTTTTTTATAAGTTTGTACTACATCAAGTTTTATTCCACTTGTTTGTGCTATACTTTTATTAAATATTTCAAGTCCTGCAAAATAGATAAGTGCAAAATTATTATAATCATCTATATTATTATAAATTGTATCTAATACGGTTTCATTTAATGTCATATGTCCAGTTATTGTATTATGCATATCTCTTTTTTTAATAATTGTATTTGTTTTATCTTCTACTTTATCTAATTTATATGTTTTTGTTAATGTTTCATTTAACATCAAAACTTTAAATGCTGGTTCATAATTTGTATTTTTTATGAAATCTACAATATGTTTATATTCTTCATATAAATGATTGCTAAATTTTTCCGATAATTCATTTAAGCAATATTCTTTTCTACTTTCTAAATATGATGTGTCTTCTCCGCGTTGTTGTAATGCTTTTAACTCACTCTCATATTCTCTTAATATTTCTTTGCTATTAGTGTTTATTCTAAATTCTTCTTTGTCATTTATAAGAGAATATAATCTTTCTAATTCTTCTTCTATATCTTTTCTTATTTGTTCATATCTATTTTCTTTTGGTGGCAAAACATGATTTTTTCCATCATAAAAATTTATAACAAATAATTTTTCCCATTTACTTAAATCCATTTGTTCTACATTTTTTTTAATTATTAAATTTAAATATCTTTTTTCTAATAATTCTTTTTTTATACTTCCAAGTAAGTATTCTCCAACTTTTAATCCATCTTTAAACTCTATAATGTAGTTATCTGTTAGTATATCTATTACTATTTCTATATCTATTATTCCATTTTTTATATCTTCTTTAGAATAAAGTCCTGCATATCTTAATTCATATTGTTCTCTGATTAAATCTATTTTATCTTTATTATCTTTTAATATTTTTTCTTTTAATTCAATAAAGGTTTTTGTATCTTCAAAAAAATGTAATATTTCATGATTATTTATTTTTTGGAAGTTATCTTCATTTTCATTAAGATATATTGTATTATTTTCACTGTAACCTAATACATCACCAAGATCACAAAATATAGTTTTAATACCAAATTGTTCATTAAATCTAATTATTTCTTCTTTAATCTTCATTTTTAATTAACTCTTTTATTTCTTTAAGAGTTTTTCCTTGTTTTAATAAATATTTAATTCTTTCTTGAGTATTTAAATACTCTTCTTTTTTATCTTCTGGTATTCTAACTATTTTATTATCATACGACTTAACCATTACATATTTCATATACTCACCTTTATTCTATTTTTATTATAGCAAAGTTTTTATTTAAAGCAAAAAAATGTTTTATTCAAACATTTTGTCAAACGCAGCTGGAACTTTGCTTTCAAACATCATATTTTTCTTCGTTATTGGATTTATAATTTCTAATTTATTTGCATGCAGCGCAAGTCTTCCTAAAGGATTATTTCTTGATTTATATTTTTTATCTCCAACAATTGGATGATTTATATTAGCAAGTTGGACTCTTATTTGATTTTTTCTACCAGTATTAATATTGATTTTTAACATGCTATACACTTTACTAAATTTTATTACTTCATAATTAGTAATAGCAAGTTTACCATTTTTTTTATCACTTGTAACATATACTTGTAATGTTTTAGATTCTTTTAAATAATTTTTTAAAGTATCTTTTTTTAAAGGCATATTACCATCTACAACAGCAACATACTCACGTGTTATAGCTAATTTATCCCAATTTTCTTGTAATTTTCTTTTCATTTTTTCATTCTTAGCAAATAAAACTATTCCTGATGTATCTTTATCTAAACGATGAACTATAAATATTTTGTTTTTAGGATTTTGTTTTTTCACATAAGAACTAACTTCATTATATAAAGTATGTTCATGATCTTTTATAGTACTAATGCATAATTGTTTTGAAGGTTTACAAACTACAATTAATTCTTTATCTTCATAGATTATATCTAGTTTTTTCTTCTTATGATTTTTAGGCACTTTTATTCACCAAGATCTTTCATAAATTCTTCATAAGTTTTATCACTAGAATTTATTTCTTCAATCAATTTTTCAATAACATTTTTTATTCCAACTAAATCTTCATCTAGTAATTTAACTTCTACACCAGTTATTCCATCATATTTATTATCTATTAAAGTAAGAGCTAAATTATTTAATGCATAATCATCATATACAAATAATTCTCCATCAACACTAAACATTGGTATATTTTGTTCTTTATATATTTCTATTTTCATATTTTCACCTCATAAAAATTAAATCTAACGTTGTCTTTTTTTATAATCTGTGTATCCTATTAGATCTTGATCTTTTAAAGATAATTCATCCAATCTTTCCTCAGACATTATTTCAATCATCATTTCAATATCGCCATCATATTTTTCATATAATTCTCTAATATATCTATCCCTTATTAAATTTTCTTCTTCTAAATCTTTTTCTGTTTTTTCCATGCTAGAAATATTTTCATTTATTTGATAATTATAATTATTTTCTAATTCTAATTGTTTAAAATAATCTTTTTCCCAAACTCTTACTTGGCGAAAAGTAGAATATTGACATAAATATATATCAATCGCTTTCTCTATTTCTGGAAGTTCTCTTGCAAAAATATCAGACATATCATCTATATTTTTAACACGGTTATAATTTTCTAACTCTGTTTTAAGCAATTTAGGAAAAACATTACTTTTTTTCATTAATTCCAAGCATTCTTTATCAAGAGATAATTTTTTTATATATTCTATATATTCTTTTAGTTCATTATATGGTAATTTACTTGATTTTTTTTGACATGCTAAAGAAGATATTTCATAGACGAATTCATCATTAAAAATTAATTTCTTTTTGACATTTTCATCTTTACTTTTTTCTAGCCATGCACTCACAGTTGGGAAAAAATTTTTCATTTCTTTATCAATCTTTTTAAAAAAATCTTGTTTGTCTTCTAACTTTGAAGTTACATTATCTATTTGATATAAATTATATCCTTCAAACATTTCTGTTAATGCTCTAGTAACATAAATACTTCCACCACAACGATTATTCAATCTAATATTATACAAAGCCATTTAACCACCTATAATTATTATATAACAGTTTTGTCTATTTAGTAAAATATTATTATTTTTTAAGTGTAAAGAAATACCAATTTTTGGAGATTGTTATTTTAATATTTTACTTATAAAATAAAACGTATGTTTGTATGGAGGCATTTTATGATAAAAAGAAACATTCTTTGTATTGATTTAAAAAGTTTTTTTGCATTTGTTGAATGTATTGATAGAAATTTAGATCCGTTTACTACTCCTTTAGTTGTTGCTAATAAAACTCAAGGAAATGGAGCTATAACACTTGCTATTACTCCCTATTTAAAAAATTTAGGAATAAAATCACGTACAAGACTTTATGAAATTCCTAAAAATATAAAATATTTTATTGCTAAACCACGAATGGCAAGATATATTGCTAAAAGTAAAGAAGTAATTAGTATTTATTTAGATTTTGTAAATGAAGATGATTTACATGTTTATTCAATTGATGAAGCTTTTTTAGATTTAACAAATTATTTAAAAATGTATAATAAAAACGAAGACGAAATAGCTCAAGATATTTTAAATAAAATAAAAGAAAAAACAGGTCTTTGTGCTACATGTGGCATTGGTCCAAATCTACTAATAGCAAAATTAGCTATGGATTTAGAGGCTAAGAAAAATAAAAATGGGATTGCCCGATGGAATTATGAAGATATCAAAACAAAATTATGGCCAATAAGTCCTTTATCAGAAATGTGGAAAATCGGAAATAAAATGGGAAAAAAATTAAATAATTTAGGTATTTATACAATTGGTGATTTAGCAAATTATGATAAAAATAAATTAATAAAAAAATATGGTATTATTGGAGAAGAACTTTGGAATAATGCAAATGGATTTGATGAAAGTATTATTTGTAAACAAGATAATATTTTTAAAGATAAGTCTTATAGTATTGGTCAAATTTTATTTAAAGATTATGATGAAAGCAATATTTCTCTTATTATTGAAGAAATGGTTGATTCTATTACTGCAAGGTTAAGAAAAAATAATAAAGAATGTAAAAAAATAGGATTAGGAATTGGGTATTCTAAAAATATAGGTGGAGGTTTTTATCACCAAGTTCAACTTGATAATTCTACAGATAACAAAGAGATTATTTTGAAATATTGCTTACTAATTTTTAATAAATATTATGAATTTCTTCCTATTCGTAAAATATCAATTTCTTTGGGAAAACTTATAAAAAAAGAATATATTCAATTGAATATATTCGATACTTATCAAGAAATAAAATTAGAAAATCAGTATAATGTATGCACTGATCATATAAAAGATAAATATGGTAAAAATTGTTTACTTTTTGCATCATCTTTGCTTTCAGATTCTACAATAAAAGATAGAAATAACAAAATTGGAGGTCATCATGCATGAGTGATAGAAAAATGATAAAATGGCAACCCTTTAATTCTTTAATGAACTCTAAACAGGTTGTAAAAGAAATTATACAAGATAAAGGCAAAATAGCCATGCCTATTCTGTCAGATGATCAACTATCTATATTAGAAGAAAAAATCATTTTAGCTTATGAGAGTGGTATGAAAGTTAATATAACATATTATAAAAATGGTTATTTATATTTAATCAATACTAATATTAAATCAATTGATAAAACTAATCGTAAAGTTTTTATAAAAAATAATCAATATTTATATTTTAATACGATTGTTGATATAAAATTATAGTTTCATAGTATTATCTTTTTCAATTTTTAAATAATTTTCATACATTTTTGCAAAGACTATATCCTCTTTAAAACTAAGTTTTTCAAAAAAATCTGCTAATTCATTTGGGTTTTGTCTTTCAATAATTTCACAATATTCTTTTTTATTAGCATTAGTAATAATACCAGGTAATAAACCTTGCTTTAATAAATTTGTTGCAGTTATTATTCTAGCAGTTCTACCATTACCATCACTAAACGGATGAATTAGTAAAAACTGTAAATGAAACATTGCTTCTTTGAAGAAAATACTTCCACTATAATCCCAAACATTATAATAGTTATCTAATAAACTATACATCTTCATATAAATATCTCTAGGAAGAGCTCTTTCAATATTTGAACCTTCCACAAATATAGTACCTGTTCTGAATCCTTTATCATTATCATCTTCTTCAACGATTTTGGCTACTTTTTTAATATCTTCTAAATTTAATTTAGAATCTTTATGTAAAAGATATTTCAAAGCTGTCAAATTATTCGAATACATAATAGCATTTTTAAAATCTGCAATATCTGAATCTGTTTCAAGTTGAATACTTCCCGTTGTAAAACGTCCCGTTAAAACTTCTAAATAATATTTTTCAAAATTTTCATCTTTTAACATTTTTTTCAGCATTTCTTGTTCAAACATATAAATCCCCTCTTTTGACCGCTATTATAACATATTGTTTATTTATTTACAATTTTTAACTACTTATTTTTGATGTATAATAATTATGGTGATAATAATGTCAAATTTGAAAGATTTTCAAAATTTAATCGATAAAGCTAATTATATTGTTTTCTTTGGAGGTGCTGGAGTATCTACTGCATCTGGTATTAAAGATTTTAGAAGTAAAGATGGTTTATATAATATGAAATATGATTATCCACCAGAAAAAATTTTAAGTCATACATTCTTTATAAATAATACTTATGAATTTTATAAATTTTATAAAGATAAATTAAATTGTTTAGATGCTTTACCTAATGCCTGTCATCTTTATTTGTCTGCCTTAGAAAAAAGGGGCAAACTTAAAGCTATTATTACACAAAATATTGATGGACTTCATCAAAAAGCTAGTTCTAAAAATGTATTAGAGTTACATGGAAGTATCTACAGAAATTATTGTATGAAGTGTCATAAATTTTATGATGCAAAATTTATTTTTGATAGTAAAGACATTCCAAAATGCAGTTGTGGAAATATTATTAAACCTGATGTAGTTTTATATGAAGAAGCATTAAATGATACTATCTTAAATCATGCAATATATGAAATTTCCCAAGCTGATTTGTTAATTGTAGCCGGAACAAGTTTAACTGTTTATCCAGCTGCTGGTTTATTACAATTTTATCAAGGAAAAGATATTGTTCTTATTAATAAAGATCATACATCTTATGATGATAAGGCTAGTATTTTAATTCAAGATGATTTAAATGAAGTTTTTGCCAAATTAAAACAGGACTAATCCTGTTTTTTACTTATTTCTGATTCATATAAATGTTTATATTCCTTACATTTTTTTAATAGTTCACTATGTTTTCCTTCAGCTATTATCTTACCTTCATCAAGCATTAATATTCGATCATCATTTTTAATTGTGGATAACCTGTGTGCAATAACAAGTATTGTATATTCACCTTTCATATTCCAAAATTCTTTTATAACAACCAACCTCTTTCACTATAATTATACTTAAAATCAAAATAATCACAAGTCTTGAAAAAAGCAATGTTTTATTGTATAATATTTATGTAATAAAAAAGAGTATTTGTGATATTTATTTATCTAAATACTCTTTCTTTTATTTTCTATATTATCATATACAGTTATCAATATAAACTAAAAAAGAACTCAATTTCAAATTGATAATTTGAGTTCTTATTTAAATACATAATTATTATTCTTATAATCAATAGTAATTATATCGCCATATTTTACTTGATCACGTATTATCATTTTAGATAAGTTTGTCTCTATAATTCTACTTATAAGTCTTTTTAAAGGTCTTGCACCATAAGTAATATCATAACCATCATTAATTAAATTTTTTCTTGCCTCATCAGTTATTTTAATTTTGATATTTGAATCTTTTAAACGCAATTCTATATCTTTAATAATTTTATCAAGAATTAGTGAAATTGAATCTTTATCTAATGGATTGAACACAACTATTTCATCAATACGATTAACAAATTCTGGTCTAAAATGATTTTTTAAATCATCCATCACTTTTGAAGTATCTCCATCTAAAATATGTTCACTACCTAAATTAGATGTCATAATTATAATTGTATTTTTAAAATCTACTGTTCTTCCATTAGAATCTGTTATACGTCCATCATCTAATATTTGCAATAATAAATTTAAAACATCTGGATGTGCCTTTTCTATTTCATCAAATAAAACAATACTATACGGATTTCTTCTTACTGCTTCAGTTAACTCTCCACCTTCATCATAACCTACATATCCTGGAGGAGCTCCAATTAATCTAGATGTTGAAAATTTTTCCATATATTCAGACATATCAATACGTATCATATGTTTTTCATCATCAAATAACTCGTAGGCAAGTGTTCTTGCAACTTCTGTTTTACCAACACCAGTTGGTCCTAAAAAGATAAATGATCCAATTGGTTTATTAGGATCTTTAATACCACTTCTTGATCTTAATATCGCCTCACTTACTAGTTTTAAAGCTTCATCTTGTCCCATGACTCTTTTTTTCATATTGTCTTCTAGAGATAATAATTTTTCTTTTTCACTACTAATAAGTTTAGATATTGGGATATGTGTCCAGTTAGATATTATCTTGGCAATATCATCACTTTTTACTGTATCACTAAGTAATTTAGTTTCATCTTTTTGTTTTATTTCTTGAATTTCTTTTTCTAATTCTGGTATTTTACCATGTCTTAAAACCGCAGCTTTTTCTAAATCATAATTGTTTTCTGCTTGTTCTAATTCAAATCTTGCTTTTTCTAAATCTTTTTTCTTAGCTTTAATAGTGTTTATTAAATCTTTTTCTTTATTCCAAGCTTTAGTTAAATCACTTTCTTGTAATTTTAATTCATATAATTCATTTTCAATAGTTTCTAATCTTTTTTTAGATAACTCATCTTTTTCTTTTTTTATTGCTTCTCTTTCTATTTCAAGAGTCATTATTTTTCTTGTTAATGTATCAAGACTAGTTGGAACTGAATCCATTTGAACACGTATTGTAGCGCAAGCTTCATCAACTAAGTCAATTGCTTTATCAGGTAAGAATCTATCTGTTATATATCTGTTAGATAAAGTTGCTGCTGATACTAGTGCTTTATCTTGAATGGTAACACCATGATGTACTTCAAATCTTTCTTTAAGTCCTCTTAGAATTGTTATTGTATCTTCAACATTTGGTTCACTAACAATTATCTTTTGAAATCTTCTTTCTAGTGCCCCATCTTTTTCAATATATTTACGATATTCATTTAATGTTGTAGCACCAATAACATGTATTTCACCACGTGCAAGCATTGGCTTTAAGATATTTGAAGTATCCATTGCTCCTTCCATATTACCAGCGCCAACTATTGTGTGAATTTCATCAATAAACATAATGATTTGACCTTCACTTTTTTTAACTTCATTTAAAACTTTCTTTAAACGTTCTTCAAATTCTCCACGATATTTAGCACCAGCTATTAAAGAAGCCATATCAAGTTCCCATACAATTTTATCTTTTAAACTTGATGGAACATCACCCTTTACTATACGTAGTGCAAGTCCTTCAATAATTGCGGTTTTACCAACTCCTGGTTCCCCAATTAAAACGGGATTATTTTTTGTTTTACGTGATAGTATACGTGTAATACTTCTTATTTCTTCATCACGACCTATTACTGGATCTATTTTGCCATTTTTTACATCTTCAATAATATTACGACCATATTTTTCTAAAACATTTTCTTCATTCTCTTGTTGTGCATTAAACATATTTATCACCTCTTTCAATGTATATTATACTCAAAAATTAGCACTTGTCAACATTAAGTGCTAATTAGTTTAAAAATAGGTTATAAAAACACCCAAATTATATATTTATTATGTTCAATTATTGTTTAGTTAATACTTTTTTTATAAATTTTCCAGATTCAGTCAAATCATCATCAGAGAATTCATTAAAAGTAGTTCCAGGTTTTAATAACGCTGAAGATTCATTTTTATCTGTTAATGACCAATTACACCAGCTCAAATTATTTTCATCCATAAAATCAATCCATTTTTGTGATTCATCTAAATAAGTACCATTACTACCATCTGCTTTTGATGTGCCCCACTCTGTTACAAATAAAGGAATGTTATTTACTAACGCTTCTTTTGCTCTTTGTCTTAAAAAATCAGTATGACTTCCAGCATAAAAATGCAATGAATACATAATATTTGACTCATTTATTCTATCATTAATCGGATCTAATACATCTTGGTCCCACGTATTAGTTCCAACTATTATGATTGCATCTTTTGAGTTATTTCTTATAGTTTTAATAACATCAATTGCATAAGATTTTATTTCACTCCACGAAGTATTATTAGGTTCATTACATATCTCATAAATTACATTAGGAACATTTTTATATTTCTTACTAATTTCATCAAAGAATTTTATTGCTTCATTTTTATGCTTATTGGGGTTGCCATCACTTAAAATATGCCAGTCAATTATGGCATACATATCCATTTCAATTAACATATCAACATCACTAATTAAATAATCTTTTATTGTCGGATTGCTAATATATCCATTTTCTTCTGTATACATTGCTAATCTAAAGACATTAGTATTCCATTCATTTTTTAAAATATTAATCGTCTCTTTATTAACAAAATTATTATACCATTGTAATCCATGAGAACTTATTCCTCTTAAATTTATTTTTTCACCGTATTGATTTAATAGCGAAGTACCTTCTACTTTTAAATTTCCATTATAACTAACATAATTATTTTTTTCGATTTTTTCAGTTTTATTACTATCATTTTGATTATCAATTACTTGTTTATTATTATCTACATTTCCACAAGCAGTTGTAAAAATAATTATACTAATTAAAATAACAAATATTTTTTTCATAATAACTCATCACTTTCAATCTTTTATTATTAATAAGTATATCATTTTCCCATTTAAAAAGTAAGGCTAATAACCTTACAAATTTTAAACTTTATTTATCTTTTTTTATTTGTATTTAAATTTAAAATATTATTTTCAAATAAATATTTCTTATCTTCTTTTATTAAATAAACTCCAAAAATTTCATATAATTCAGTTATTGATGTTAAAAAAGTACCATTTTTTTGTAACCTATTTAATATAGAACTACACCTGATAATATCATTATTCTTATCATAATTACATGATCTAACTTTTACTTCAGATACGTAATCAACTAATAATTTTTTTGCCTCTTCATTCAAAAATACTTGAATTGGTAAACCCTTATCATCTGTAACTTGTTTAATTTTATCCGCATAATGTTTATTATAATCTAATGGATATCTTAAATTTTTTTCTAAAACTTCAAAACTATCTAAAACAATCGGATTTTTTTCAATATACTTACCAAAAATCATATTTATCTCTTCTAAACTTAATGTTAAAAAATCACCATTATCTAAATAATTTTCCATTTCTTGATCTATTTTTAATCCATCTAAATTTTTGTTGCTAAAAATAATATCATATATGTATAAATAATATATTTGTCTCCCAAAAGATGTTAATTTTATTTTAATTGGTGCATTGATAAATAACTCTTGTTCTTCTACTAATATACTTTCAATTTCAAGCAGTCTATATAAGTTATATCCTCCAATACTAAAAATTTTTAAAAAATCTTTAATAGAAATTTCCAAAATTTCATCATTATTAATTGGTTTAAAATCATCTATTTCATTTATTTTATTATAAAGATAATATATATTCTTACCATTATCATTTAATTTAACTTTTATTTTAGATTCAAAACTAATTTTTTTCATATAATTCCCTCTTTTTTATGGAATTATTATACATAAATAATAATTTTTGTCAATTTGTTCCTATTGTTTTAAATCAAAAAATTCTTCCCATGGATCTTTTCTTTTAAGCCTTTTTATTGCATCTTTTAAAGTTATCTCATTTGGTTTTATTTTATCAAGTTCACTCCATCGTATTGGCATAGAAACCGAAGCATTCTTTCTAACTCTTATTGAATATGGCGCTACACTTGTAGAACCTTTTGTATTTCGTATCCAATCAATAAAAATTTTACCATTTCTTTTTTCTTTACGAATATTGCTTGTATATTTATCGGGCCACTTTTCTTCCATGAGCTTAGCAATATTTTGAGCAACTTCTCTAAATTTTTCCCAATTTTTCACTTTTTTCATTGGAACGACAACATGATAACCCTTACCTCCACTTGTTTTAAGAAAAGATGTTAAAGAAAATTCATCTAAAATACTTTTTAAATCTTTTACTCCTTGGCGCAATTGCTTCAAACTAACTTTTTCATCAGGGTCTAAATCAAAAACCATAACATCAGGATGATTTAAATTATTTGCTTTGCTTCCCCAAATATGAAATTCATACCCATTCATTTGAACTTCGGATATAATTCCTTTGATATCTTTTATATAATAATAATCTTCTTTTTTACCACTTTCATTTGGTAAATCTATTTTTCCCATTCCTTCATTATTTGTTTCAAAATGTTTCTTAAAGAAGCATTGTTTATTATATCCAGCTGGACATCTTATTGTACTTATTATTCTTCCTTCTATAAACGGTAACATTCTTTTAGCTACTTTTTGATAATATAAAGCAATATCCATTTTAGTTATCTTATGTTTATTAAATACTATTTTATCTGGATTTGTAATTTTTATAGTTTCTATAATGTTTTCTTTCTTAGAATTTTTTACTTTAGTTTTCTTGTTTTCTGTTATTTCCTGCATATTTCTTCCTGTTTTAATACTTGTTTTATATTCATTAATGTCACTAAATAAAGATATAGAATCATCTTCTTTTATGAGTAACCAATTATCTTCTTTAAAATGCACAAGATTCCATATTCCTTTTAATCTTTTGCCATTTAATTTAAATTTTATAGAGCCATTTTTAAAATCTTTTTTCGGATTATCTAAAGGTTCCCAGTATCCTTCATCCCAAACCATAACAGTTCCACCACCATATTGTCCTTTAGGAATAGTTCCTTCAAAATTACGATATGATATCGGATGATCTTCTACATGAATGGCTAATCTTTTATCTTTTGGATTATAAGATGGTCCTTTAGGTACGGCCCAACTTTTTAAAGTGCCTTCAAATTCTAAACGAAAATCATAATGTTCACGTCTTGCCATATGATGTTGTACTACAAATTTTAACTTTTTTGATTTTTTTTCTTTTTGCCCTATTGGTTCTTTTGTTTTTCCAAAATTTCTTTTTTCATTGTATTTTTTCAAATTATCTTTCATGAATAAAACCTCTTGTTATTATTTTGGTTTTAATACTTAATCTTATACAAAATAAAAAATGGTTATATAACCATTCACTTTAAAGAATTAATTATTTGTTTATAAATTTCCATTATAAATATCACAACACTAGATATTAAAAATAAATATATTAAATGTCCAAATGGAATTGATACTGTCTTTAAAAGGCTTGATAAAAATGGCACTTCCATAACGATAATTTGTAATAACAATGAAGCAAAAACTCCACATACTATTAACCAGTTATTTTTAAGAGGTACACTAAAAGCAGATTTGCTTTCACTCCTACAATTAAATACATGTATATTTTGAATAAATACCATTAAAGCCATAATGTATCCTCTTGCAGTATTAACATCCATATTGAGTATATTTAATAATGTAATCCACACTACAAATACTATAAATCCAATTAAAAATCCAGATACGACAATTTCTCGTAATAATGATTTATTAAATATTGATTCTTTAGGACTTCTAGGTTTTTCTTTTAATATTCCCTCTTCAGCTTTTTCAAAAGATAAAGCAAAATCTTGAATTCCATCAGTAACCATATTTAACCATAATAGTTGTATTGCAACAAGTGGCATTGGAAAATTTAAAGCTATTGATAAACAAAAAAATACTGTTTCTGCAAGGCCACAAGATATTAAAAAATAAATTATTTTTCGTATATTAGCATAAGCAACACGTCCTTCTTTTATTCCAGCAACGATGGATTTAAAATTATCGTCGACTATAATCATATCGGCGGTTTCATGCGCAATATCAGTACCACTTCCCATAGCGACTCCAATATTAGCTGCTTTTAAAGCAGGTGCGTCATTAACTCCATCTCCTGTTACCGCAACAAATTCCCCTTGTCTTTTTAATGATTCAACTATCTTTAATTTTTGAAGTGGTGTTACCCTTGCATAAATCTTTTTATTTTTAATAAATTTATCAAAACTTTCTTCGCCTTTTTCATACTCTATATCTAAATCAACACCCGTAGTAACTTCATTATAACTATTAGTTAATTTTAAATCTTTTGCAATGGAATATGCTGTAAGCGGATGATCTCCTGTTATCATTAATACTTTTATTCCAGCCTTACGACAATCACTAATTGATGATATTGCTTCTTTTCTAATTGGGTCGATAAAACCTACCATACCCATAAATGTTAGATTCTTAATATCATGTTCACTATATTTTTTTTGCTTTTTTATTTTTCCACAAGCTAATGCAATAACACGATATCCATCTTTAGCAAGATTTTCATTTTGTTCTTCTAAAATATTACTGTTAATTTTATCTTTTACTAAATCAATATTCTTACAAAATGATTTAACTATTTCAACTGATCCTTTAACTGTACAATAAATATCTTCATCAACTTCATAAAATACCGCTGAATATTTATTTTCTGATTCATATGGAACTACTTCTAATATTTTTATATTATGCGTTTCTATACTTAATTTTTTGCCAAGAAATAAAAAAGCTAAATCAATTGAATCTCCAATTATATTATCATCCTCTATGCTAGCTTCATTATTAATAACACCTAAGGTAACCAATTTCTTTGCTAATTGAATATCTTTTCCTTCAACTTTTCCTTCAGAACTAAATCCTATTCCTGTGACATTATATTCAAAATTATTAGGTAAAAGAATTTTTTTAGCAGTCTGCTCATTAACAGTTAATGTTCCAGTTTTATCCGTTGCAATAACTGTGCAACTACCTAAAGACTCAGCGGATTTTAATTTTCTAACAATAACATTCTTTTTAGCCATTTTATTAGATGCTATAGTTAGTGCCATAGTTAAAGCAAGTGGTAAACCTTCTGGCATTGCAGATACTGCAAGTGATATTACTGATAAGAATATTTCATGATATGGAACATTTTTCATTATTAATAAAATTGTAATAATAATTGCAACTACTAAAACTAATGCACTTATTTGCTTAGATAATTTTTCTACTCTAATAGTAAGTGGTGATTTTTCTGATTCAGAATTATTAATACTATCGGCAATTTTTCCTATTTCAGTTTGAAGTCCAATATTTACTACAATAGCTTTTGCTCTACCTGTTACGACAGTAGTACCAGAGAAAGCCATATTACTTTGTTCGGCAATAATCATCTTTTCTTTTTTAATAGTTTCATTATTTTTAGAAACTTGAATACTTTCACCAGTAAGTATTGATTCATCTATCATTAAATTATGAGCCTCTACTATTCTCATATCAGCACTTATTTTATCTCCAGATTCTAGCAAAACATAATCTCCAATAGTTAATTCTTCTGCATCAATAGATATAACTTCACCATCTCTTATAACTTGAGTTTTTGTTGTTACAAGACTCGCTAATGCTTCTGCCGTATGATTAGCTTTATTTTCTTGATAAGTTCCCATGATTGCATCAATTAAAACGATAACAACAATGACTAGAGCATCAATAACTTCACCTGCAATTATAGATGTTAATATTGCAAATAAAAGTAGTATTACCATAGGATCTTTAAATTCATTTAAAAATATTTTCAATATATTATCGGTTTCTTTTTTAGGTAATATATTTTTACCATACTTTTTTTGTCTTGCTAATGCTTCTTGTTTCGTTAATCCTTTACCACTTACTTGTAATTCTTTTTCTATTTCTTCTAGCGATTTATTATAATACATAGTATCACTCACTTTCTACTATTCAATACTAGTTATTATAGCACAATTTCATACAAGATATCACTCTTTAATATCAAAAATTAAATTGATACATTCACTATCATTATTGGATTTTATTTAATACTCTAGTTGCTTCATTTCCTTATAATAAAATAGGACAATAATCATTTTTAATATTGTTACTTGATACACTAGCGGGATATACATATTTTTGAACTTTCTAATTTTTCATTAGTATATTCAATTTTAATTTGAACTAACATAATATCTTTATCTTTAGAATTCTTATTTCAACCAAACGAAAAATTAGCCAAACTATAAACTATATATTTATCCTTATATTTTTCCATTCCTTGCAATGTATGTGGATGAATAGTTTTAACGAAATTTTTTAAAACTTAAATCCACTTAATCTATAAAGTAAAATTAGAGATGTTGGCGATACTTTTCCATTAAAATTATATGAATATTTTTTAAACTATTTCGATGAAAGTTTTAAAAAATCTAAACAAAGAAAAAAAGAATTCAATGTCAAAGAAACTTAAAAACATTCGTTATTTTGCTTCTTCTAAACTAACTTATGAAGAACCTCCTTTGATTTTTTGGGCATTTGATAGATAGTATCAAAGGAGGTTTTTCGTTACAACGCTGCTTTTTAGAACCCCAAGTAGAACTGGGGGTTTTCTTCCAAAAAAAAATCAACTTTTCAGTTGATTTATCATTAAGTCACACAAATGGTGCGACGATTTCTCCTTCTGGGGCGCTAATTGGACTCATATGAGAAAAATTAGGCTAAAAAGAAATTTGAGATAACACTCAATCTAACTATGTCAATTATATACCAAGTATTTTATCAAAATCAAGTCATGTGATATAATTATTTATGAAAGATGGTGATTACTTGTTATGAATTTTAATTGTAATGATAAGTATATTATAGATATTTTAATTAATAATAAAGATTGCATTTTAAATTTTTTTAACTATGATTTATCAATTATAGTTAATGTTAAAGTTTTAAATATAGATGAATTTAAAGAAGAATTTAAATCATATTTAGATAAAGATTGTGATAATAATACAACTGGATTTATAAAAGATGATTCAAATACGATTGTATATTTAAATTATAATGATTGGAAGTATACTACACATAAAAATGAATCGTTTGAAGAATTTAATAAAGT
This sequence comes from Bacilli bacterium, assembly GCA_016297695.1. GTDB lineage: Bacteria > Bacillota_I > Bacilli_A > RF39 > UBA660 > RUG14121. The sequence goes on along the minus strand of JAEDGC010000005.1, from coordinate 41,756 downwards.
AATAGTACATGAATTCATTCATCTTGTTCATTCTAATTATTGTAATAGAAAATATCCTAGTGATGATATTTGGGAAGGTATTGCTTATTATTTAGCAAATCAATCTTATAGCGATTACTATATAAATTTTAAACAATTAATAAAAAATAAAAATCATGACGAAATATTAAAAATTTTAAAAAATGAGAATGAGGAGAATTAACTGTGGAAAAGAGATTTGATAATTATATTTTAAAATGCAATTTTGACTTATATTATTTTGACGATATAGTTAATTACTTAAAAGAAAACGAAAGTAAAATTTTATCTTTTTTTGGGATTGATAAATTAAATAATCCATGTACTATTGAAATAATGAATTGGGAAGATTTTGAAAAATTTCAAATCGAAAAAACAGGTGGAGTAAAAGAATATAAATGTGGAGATACAGATATAAATACTAATTCAATAAGAGTACTTTTACTTGAAGATCAAAGAATTCATACTACACATAAAAATGCGACATTAGAAGATACATTAAATACTGTATTACATGAATTTGTTCATATTTGTCATGCAAATGTTCAAAAATATGATAGAAGTTTGATTTGGTTTTTTGAAGGAATAGCGACAAATTTAGTTGATAAGAATTATGAAATGCCTGATTTATCTGAATGTGATTTTAATAAATTAGTAAATGATTTTAAAAATTTTGGAAAAGGTTCATATAAATATTCATATACAATAGTAAAATATATTTTAAATAATTATAGTAAAGAAGAAATATTTAGATTACTACATGATTCAGAATACTTATTAGAAAATGCTAATAAGATATTTGAAGAAGTAAAGAATAGAAGAAAAGATAATCGTATGTTAGAGGGTAATATGTTAAAAGACAAAAATATAAAAAAATATATAAAATTTGATTTAGAAGAAAATAGGTTAGATTATGGCGATTCTGGTTATATATATGATTTTAATTCAATTGAAGAAAAAAATATATTTTTACCATTTCAATTGTATGTACCAAATAACATGTGTGGTAAAAAAGATTTATTGGTAACTGTAAGAACACCAAAAGTATCTTTTGATGAATTTAATAAAGCACTTGAAGATTCTAAATATAACAATAAAGATGGTCGTATATATTTGTCATTAGACGCTTGCGTGAAAGAAATTGCAATAAAAGAAAAATGTCCAATATTATTACCTGTTATTCCAAGATGTCCTGGTTTAGATACATTTTATATGGGGTATAAAATGCATCATAATGACTTTGAAAAAGCAAAGGAATTTTATAATATTGGTTTTTCAAAATTCTCAGATGATGACTTGTTAAAATTTAAAAATTTGGATAAGCAAATTTATAATATGATTAAGTATTCTATAGAAGTATTTCAATCAAATGGATATGATATTAATGAAAAAGTTGTAATGTCTGGTTATTCTTCTTCTAGCAAGCTAGTCAATTTTTTTACAATGCTACATCCAGATATAGTTAAAATCATTTTTGCTGGTGGTATTGGAGGATTATTAATACTTCCGATTACTGAATTAAATGGGTGGAATTTTGAATATCCAATTGGAATTAAAAATGAAATAGTTGATTTAGATACATTTAAAAGAATTAATCAATTTTATTACATTGCAGAAAAAGATGTAAATGATCCAGTTGAGCCTAAAATTAAATATTTAAAAAATGAAAAAGGCTCTCCAATTAAAGACGAAAAAGGAAACAAAATTCCTTTAAAAGATGAAAATGATAGTATTATATATGATTTAGATGAAAATGGAATGTATAAATTTAAAGATGATAACGGATCATATACAGATTATCAAGTAAATGCAATAATAAATAATTTTGGATTTGATGTTGTAAAAAGATTTGAAATAAATGAAAAAATATATAAAGAAAATAATATTAATTGTGTTTTTAAAAAATATCATGGAGATCATTTTACTATTTGGAATGATGAAAGATTAAAAAAAGATGCATATGAATTTTATAATAGATATAATAAAAAAAATGATGGTTTTTAAAAATTCCATCATTTTTACATGTCCCAAGAAGTATCCCTATCTTTTAATTATTGAGCTGTATAATATTTACCATTTATCCATTTACCTTCATCTTTTCTAAATAGTAATGGTATTTCATCTTGAATATATTCCATTTTATGTTGAGGAATATTTCCTTCGGCACAAAGATAATAAATCATATTACATAATCCGTTTATAGTTACAGTTTCTAAATCAATTGATTTAATTAATTTAGAATTTTCTTTTTTGTGATTATTTCATTTAGTAAATTCCTTATAATAATTATCATATAGTTCACGATAATTTCTTGAATTATGGGCTGAGTTATCATTAGTTGATAACATTTCTTTAGTAGATTCTTTAGCTTCTTTTATAAAATTATTTTTTTCTTTTTCTTTATTAGTTAAATCATCTATAAAGAAATAACTAGATTCATTAAAGAATATGAATGTCTTATTATTGACTTCTAACTTATGAGGTTCTACATAAGCAATATTAGTAGGTTCTAAAGTAATTATAGAACCATTTAGTATATCAACCTTAATATTAGTATAATTAGTCGCAAAATTAATTCTTTTAATTAATTCTGGACTCATTTTTAATTCGTGTTTAATTGTTCTTATCATAACCATCTTCCTTTCAATAGAGCAACAAAAAAACTCAAGTTATCTTGAGTTTTCTCTATGAAACGTCGAATGGTTCGACGATTTTTCCTTCTGGGGCGGACTATGGGAATCGAACCCATGCATGCTAGAGCCACAATCTAGTGTGTTAACCACTTCACCAAATCCGCCATGTAACGTAATTAGAATATCAAATATTTTAATAAAATGCAAGCATAACCTAAAAAAAGAAAAATAAAATTCCTTATTTTTCTTTTTTGAATACAAATAGTTTAGATACTATGTAGTTAAATATTGTTATTAACACTTGGCATATAATAGTAAATATTAATACCCATGTATCTGTATTTAACTTTAATAATGTTACAAAGAACCACATTATAAACATCTCCATAAGCAGTGTTGCAACTCTTCCCAAAACAAAACTAAAGATTTCTTTTAAATATTTTTTTGAACTGGATTGAAAAACAAATATTCTATTTGTAATATATGCAAATATTACTGCTCCAAGCCAAGAAAGAAATACAGCTATTTGAACATGTATTCCGTTTTTAGCATCTAAAAAAGTAAACAATAATCCCCATTTAATTGCTAAACTAACAATTGTTGTTAAAAAACCTACTATTAAATAATTCCAAATTTCAGGATTCTTATAGTATATATTCCAGCCCCAATTCCAAAATTTAACAAATAAATTATTATCATGACCTTCAATTATCAGTTTATGTTTTTTTGCCATTATGTACTCCTTAAATATTATCTATAAATTCTTCAATTGTTTCAATTATTTTATTATTATGTTTTAGTTCTTTAGGTTCAAATTTTTTTAAAGATTTTATATATTCACCTAATTTTTTTAAATCTTTGCAATACACTATATAACCATCTTTTGAAAATTCAGAAGCTATTTGTAATTGATGATCATTATTATGTTCTTGATACTTTGAAAGTCTTGGTACAGCAATTACTTTTTTCCCATTAGATAAACCATTTAATATTGATCCAACACCAGCATGGGTAATTAAAAAACTACATTTTTTTACTAACTCATTCAATTCTTCTTGTGATTTATAATCAAATATCTCCATATTTTTAGATTGATATTTAGTATAACCTGCTTGAACAATTATTTTTTCTTTTATCGTTTTATTTTTAATTTCTTTATCTATTTGTTTTAACAGTCTTTCAAAACTTTTATCTTGAGTTCCAAGTGTTACCAAAATCATTAGTAAATCAACCCCCTATAAATAGCTTTTGGATATATTTTTAACATACTTTCCCATTGAACTATAAAAAGATCAGCAAATTTATAAACTAATCTTCCTGTAATAGTTTTTTTATTTATATTGGCCATAGTTTCTATAAAAATAATTTTTTTTCTAAATATTTTAGCAATACAGCACATTGGTCCAGCTGTATGTGCGCCGGTAGTTATAACAACATCAGGTCTTATTTTAAAGAAAATATACAAAGATATAAAACAGTTAGCAAGTAATTTAAATGGGTATGAGATTATATGATCTTTTGTGCCATATATTAAATAAAATATCTTATCTTTATATTTATCTTTTAAATATAGATTAGACTTTATTTTTTCTGTTGCAATATAACTATCATATTTTTTCATAAGTGGTTCTAATTTCATAAGTTCTTCAAAATGTCCACCAGTACTAGATATAAATAATACCTTCTTCATGCTATCACCCATTTAATAAATCATCGATTTTTTTAATTATATCATTATTATAATCTTGTAACATATTTATTTTTTTATCATTATTTTTCTTAATTTGTTTTAAAGTTTCAAGTACATCATCAGTACCCTTAATATCAACATATTTTTCTAAATGTTTTGGCATAATTATATCAAGTCCTAAACATTTAGCTTCTAAAAAGACCATTCCTTGACCTTCGTATCTACTTGTAAGAACAAATATATCCATCAAATTCATTACACTATATGGATTTTTTAATTTTCCTAAAAAAGAAACATATTCTTTTAAATTTAAATTGTTGACAAGTTGTTTATAACTATCTAATTTTTCTCCATCACCAATAATATATAAATGAAAATCATTTCTAACTGTTGATAATTTTGAAATATAGTTGATTAATATATCAAATCCTTTTTGATAACAAATTCTACCTGTTGATACAATGTTTATTTTTTTATTATCTATTTTTATATTACAAACTTCTTTACTTTTATCTACTATTTCTTTAGTATCAATAAAATTAGGAATAACCAAATAATCCTTTTTAGCAAATTCATTTAATTTTTTAAAAGAATCTATTGCGCCTTTTGATACTCCAACAAAAATATCAAAGTATTTATATTTACCTTTAAAAAAATGATATAAAATTTTATATTTTTTCTCTTCTTTCAATTTTACTTCTATATCATTATGTACCCATATAATTCTTTTTAAAGCATTAACACTACAGCAAGCTAAAGCAGTATCCATACTATATGAGTTAAAGTCAATTGCTATATCATAGCTTTCATTTATTTTATTTTTATAAAACTTTTTTAAGATTTTAAAATTAATAAATCTTGTAAAATATGGTAGTTTATTTAAATAAATAATATTTACAGATTTATTTAAATTATTGTAATAATTTGTTTTATTAGTAAGATATAAATCAATTTTATACTTTCTATAATCTATATTATTTAGTAAATTAATCAATGATTTTTGAATACCTCCAACAGTTAAATCTGTTTGAAATATAGCTATTTTCTTCATAATTCACCTACTTTTTAGGAAATAATATATCAGTAGTCATTACAATAAAAATAAATACTATCATAAGTCCAATGTATATTATTATAGCGTAAGTAGTATCTCCAAGAGCATATAAAATAGAAACAGCTGCAAATAATAGTTCAATAAAATAAATTATTAATAATGATACTTTTGTAGAAAATTTCATCTTTAACAATTGATGATGAAAATGACTCTTATCAGGTTTAGTTGGATTTTCCTTTTTTAATGCCCTTCTAATTATCGCAAATACTACATCTAAAAGAGGTATAGCTAATATTAATATTGGAATAATTAATGATGTAAATGTTGCTGTTTTAAATCCTAAAAGAGCTATCACTGCTATTATAAATCCTAGAAATTGACTTCCAGTATCACCAAGATAAATGATTGCCGGTGGAAAATTGTAAACTAAAAATCCTAAAGTTGATCCTAGCATAATAAGTGATAATATTACATCTAATCCATCAGATCTCTTTAAAATAAATGAAATTATTGCTATTGTTAAAAAATATATTGAACTAATTCCTGATGCTAATCCATCCATTCCATCAGTAAAATTAATTGCATTAGTTATTGTAACTATAAACAAAATAGTAATTATATAGTTCCAAGGCTGTGGAAAGAAAAAATATTTTCCAAAAAAAGTAACTTCATTTAAAACAATATTTCCATAAAAAACAATAATTGATGCTGCTACAACTTGTACAACAAAACGATACTTTGCTTTTACTGGATTAATACAATCTACCATTCCAAATATTACTAATAAAAAACTTCCCATTAATATGGATAACATTTGAAGAGATTGGTTAGCGTACAACATGTATCCTAACATAAACGAGAAAAATATAGCAAGACCACCCAAAGTTGGCATGGCTATTTTATTTAGCCTTCTAGCATTTGGTTCATCCATAGCATTAACATGAATTGCTACCTTTCGCATTATTGGAACCAATATAATACTTGAAACAAATGTTACTAGTACTATTACAAAAATATTATATCCATTTACTTCATAGTTCATTTAATCACCATCACTATATATTTATTATAAACTATTATGTCCCAAAAAAAAAGAAGAATTATTTTTTATTCTTCTTTTTATCATCCATTATTTCTTTTATAATCTCTTCATTTTTTTCTTCTGGTTCTATTTTTTTATTTATTTTATTTTTAGCTTTTTTCTTAGCAAATATACTAATTATAAAACTAATAAATATTAATACCAAGCATCCACTAAATGCATAAATTACATATAAATAATTTTTTATTTCATTTTGTAAATCTTTAATCTGTTCTTCATTATATCTTTGAAAAGTATTTTCTTTTTCATCATACATATAGTATCCTTCTTCTCCTGTTTCAACATTTTTTCCATACACAAGAGAATATTTAGAACTATCTTTATATTTATATACTTTTACTTCATTATCATTTATCTTAATACTCTTAGTTATAAATTTATCATTTTTAGGTAATTCTAATAAATAAATTGTAATTTTATTCGAACTAATTTCATTATATAATTCATATTTATCATTATCATATATAGCATATAAAATATTTCCTTTTTCATCATATATACCTACTAATGTTATATTTAAAATATTGCTCTTAAATGCAGGAATTTCCATTTCATCTATTTTTATAGTTGTAGCTTCAAAGCCTATTGGTGCTTCAAGTTTATCTCCTCTTTTAACAATAGTATATTTTTTACCTGATAATTCTAAATTTATTGGATTTATATCTTGTACATTTACAATTATTTTATATGTTCTTGTAGCACCACTTTCAGAAATAACATTAATATTAAATTCGTTACTTCCCTCTACTACTTCTTTTTCACCAGCACCATCAACTTTTGCAGTTGAATCATTTTTTACCGCATTAATATTAATTTTATCAACAGTAGATGGAACAATGACACTATATTCTAAAGTTTCTTTATTAAAATTTGGAATTAATTCATATTCATCAACAGTTAAACTTTTTAAAAAATTGTCATTTGATTTTGGTCTTACTGCTGTTACTGTTACTCTTTTACTTAAGTTAACATTCGAATTAGTTCCATCTGCACTAGTTATATCACCTGTAACGGTAAAACCTATAGCTCCTATGCTAGTTGCCTTACATGTAACACTAAAAGTTTTATTAGTATTATTTCCATTTGATGTAACATCAGAAAAGTTTTGTGAACATCCAGATGTAGATCCAGATGAATTTATCTTTATGTTCCATGCTGCAGTATTTTTTATAGTTACACTTGCTGTAACATTACTTCCAACTTCAACTGAAGATGGAGCATTTAGAGTTGCTGTCCCAGCATTTGCCATTATTGGAAAACCTAAAAATATTATTAAAAATACTATAATTTTTTTCTTTTTCATTTTTTATCTCCTAACTCAATAATATTTGTCTTAATTTCAATAAATCTGCTGAATTTATATCATTATTTCCAGCTAATTTAGCAGCTTCAAAATTTGAATTATTTAATATAGAACTTCCTAATAAATGTTGTCTCATTTTCAATAAATCTGCTGAATTTATTTTTCCATCTCCATTTAAATCACCAGATATTACAACTTCATAGGATTGATTATTATATTCTATGATTGTTCCTGTTCCAATATACTCTCCATTAGTTTTAATATTTGCAGCTCCTAGTCTTTCTCTAATACTGTTTGCACTTGTATTAGGACTAATACCAGTTACAAAATTTGAAGAAATACCAAATCCTGCTTGAGTAATTATAGTTGACAAATAAATTTGAGGATTATTATTTGAATTATTATCACTTATTTGAGAATTGCCACAAATAGTACAATAACCACCACTAGCATATACTAAACCTGCTTTTGAAGGATTAGAAGCACTAGATGAAGCTCCGATATTAAAGAAATTAAACAATCCTGAGTAAGTTATTCCTTCATATTCAAATTGTGCTCCACTAGTATTGCTTTTCATTTCAACACCAGATTCTTGAATAGCTAATGCAGCTAAATATACAGGACTAATATTTGCATTTTTACCAGCTTCTACAAAAATACTAGAATATGATTGATTATCTAAAATTGAATTTTCAGACATAAAAGTATTATTTAAAATACTTTTAACAACATTTTCATCATAATTATCAGAATAAGCTAAACTTTCAAATTGTAATATATATTTCTCAGTCAAAAAATTTCTAGGGTCTAAATAATACGCAACAGTTTCACTATTTGCTAAATACCATCCAGGTTCTGTACTTATAAATTGACCATTTTCAATTTCATAATAAGAAGAATTTCCTTGAATAGAAGAAACATTTTTTTCTACTAAAACAGCAGTATTAAAAGATCCTGAATCCATAGACTTAAAAATCCAATTTGGATGTATATTATGTAATGCCCTTAAAGCTTGTTTGTACGTTTCAGGAAATCCTTGAGAATTTAAGACATCCTCAAATGCTTGATCTGTAACATTATATTGTTTTTGTATTTCTATTAAATTTCCAGTAGGTCTATTGTAAGAATCTTGCATATCACTAAAAACTGGAATACTAAATTCTAAAGGTAAGTTTAATAAATTATTTTTTGAATATGCCGAATAACTTTTTGCTGCTTCTGAACTTGGCGCTGCTAAATTAGCCATATACTGATGATTATACATTTCATATTTTGAATTAGGATTTACATTAAATTTTTTTAAATAACTAGTATATTGTCCATTGCTAATGTATGAGTTTGAAATAAACTCTGCTCCTCCTACTATAGCTTTTTTAGGAGTTGTCCAAGGCCTATCATATTTATCAGGAGAAGATTGAGAAATTTTAATCCAACCGTTTGCACAACCTTTACCATCTATTAAATTTCCATCTATAATATCAACTTTAGTATTTTTACTTAATTCTTTAATAGTAGAATAATTTGTCCCCGGACCCGTTCTAAAATTAACAGTTGTATTAATAATTCCAGTGTTTCTATCAACGTATTTTGAACAAATATAACCACTTGACGTAATAGCTTTAACTACGATTGGAAATGATAACAATGAAAGAAATGAATAAAATATTACTAAAAATAACATATTAATATTAACAAATTTATTTAATTTTTCACTTATTTTCATATTAATCACTCCTTTTCCATATTATCTATAAAAAATTATACCATAATTCGCTATTATTTTGACAATCATTATCATATTATATGTAAAGCTATTGTAAAATAAAATTCAAGTGTAATTATTTAATAAATATGTTATAATTTTAAAAGAAAATAATAATTAGGATGTGTTGACATGAAAGTGTTATTTAATAAATTAAAAAAAAGTAATAGAGTATTATTAATATTTTATGTATTATGCATAATTGGTTATTCAATAGGATTTGCATTTTTCATAAGAAGTTTATTATCATTACAAGGAATTGAAACTGTACTTAGAATTGTTTTAATTTGTTTCTTTAGTATATGGTTACTGGTATTTATAATGTGGAATTTAATAAATCTTATATTAAAGAAAAATAAAACTTTAATTGTAACTATTATAATTACAATCATTTTTATTGCAATATTTGGTTTTTCTTCTTTCTTTGTTGATAAAATGTATAACAAAATTGAAAAACTTACTATATCAGACTATACGACATACACTACTTATTTAATCGCAATGAATGATAAAAATATCGAAAAAAGTAGTAAACTAGGAATGATAAAAAACGATAATGATATTGAAGGTAATATTCTAGCTAAAGAGTTAATTAAAAAAGAAAAATTAAAAAACGAAATTGTTTATTATGAAGATTATTATGAAATGTTAAATGCTTTATATAAAAATGACGTTGATGGAATATTTGTTTCAAGTAATTATGTTATTTTATTTGCAAACGAAGAAGCTTATAAAAATATAGATACTGAGACAAAAGTTATTTATGAATACAGTAAAAAAATGAAAACACAAGATATGATGGCATCTAGTAATAAGAAATTAAATGAACCATTTTCAGTGTTAGTTATGGGTGTTGATTCTCAAAAAGAAGGATTAAATGCAAATTCAGCATTTAATGGAGACACCTTAATACTTATTACATTTAACCCTAAAACTCTAACTGCTACAATGTTTAGTATTCCTAGAGATTCATATGTACCAATTGCATGCAATCATAATGCTTATAACAAAATAAATTCATCTGCAGCATATGGAACAAGTTGTGTTGTAAGCACTATTGAACAATTAACTGATATCAAAATAGATTACTATGCTAAAATTAATTTTAGAGGATTTATTGATTTAGTTGAAGCTTTAGATGGTATTGATGTTGATGTTGAACAACCTGACTATGATTACTACGTCAAACAACATGGATATGGTAAATTATGTGAAAGTAATTCGTTAAGAGATACTACTAATCTTGTTTGTATGGATACTGGATGGCAACATTTAAATGGTGAACAAGCACTTGCTTATGCTAGAAATAGACATGGATTCTTAGAAAGTGACTTAGCTCGTAATAGACATCAACAGCAAATAGTTGAATCTATTTCTAAAAAAGTTTTAACTTTAAAATCATTTGAAAGTTTTGAAAACGTGTTAGATGCTATTAGTGAAAACATAGCAACAAATATGAGCACTAAACAAATATTATCTTTTTATGATATATTAAAAAATATGCTAAATAGTTCATTAAAAGGTAATGATTTTGTTACAATTCATAAGACATATTTAGAACATTATTCCTTACCTGTATACTTACAAAATGCTTATATGTATACTTCAGCTTTAGGACATTATCCTGATTCCCTTGAAGCGATAAAAGAATTAATGAAAGTTAATTTAGAAATTGAAGAAAAAGAAATTATAAAAACATTTAGTTATAATTATGGTGAACAATATGAAGCTAATGTTACTGGTAAAGGAATAACTACTGGTAATAAATTACAATTAGTTCCAGATTTTACTGGAAGTAGTGCAGAATATGCACGTAGCTGGGGAGCTAGCAACGGTGTGAATGTTATTGTAAATGGAACTAGTGGAGTTATTACAAATCAAAGTATTCATTCTGGAGTATTAGTAAAAAGTATTTCAAGTATTACAGTTCAATTAGGAACAGAAAGTTATACTCCTGAGATTAATAATGATACTCCTTCTACAGAAAATAATGGAGAAGATGAAAATGTTTCTTCAAACAATGATGATAAAGATTTAGAAGATAATGTTTTACAAGATGTATTACCAACAAATAGTGAAGAATAAAAAAACTGTTAAAATTGTAAAATTTAACAGTTTTTTATATATTCATTTAAAGCTTTATTTCTATATTTTGGATCTGGCATTTTACTTGTTTCAACAAATCCTGCTTTAGAATTTATTAAATCAGGTATTCTATTAACAATATCAGCACAAGTTAATTCAACTGTTTGAGGTTTGTTAATTGTTACAGTTGTATCTGGTTCACCAAATATAGTCCATTCATTAACATCAAATTCTTCTTTAGAATATACTTTACCGATACATTCTGCTTCAATAATTATTCCTTCTTTTGTTTCTGCAGTTACTACAGCACTCATTCCAGTAGCATCTCCAGCTTTTATATCCATATTAAGGGTATCAGAATGAAGATTAGTTTCATGAGTTGTTGGAATACACTCTTGTTTAATAGATGTAATTTCTAAATTCAATTTATCAGCAAGCCATCCAACTACATTCCACATATAACTTGGTAAAAATTCACCCTTATTTATTAATTCATTTCTTTCTTCATCACTAATTTTATCGGCAACCGCAATTGTACTCTCAAATTCTTCAATTGTTAATCCAGCACCATGGGCATTTGCTAAAGCAATACCATAATCTTCCACATTATATGAAGAAGAACCTTTTATTTTAGTAATTTTGTGAGTAGATCCAGCAAGAACAGAAATTAAATTTCCCCAAAAAATATCTTGATATCCACAACCAGTTAAAGTACAATTATTAGCTTTAGCTAAAACATCTAATTCTTTATATACTTTAGGATTAGAATTTGATGAATAAAATGCTTCTTCACAAGTTGTAATAGTATTTACCCCATTTTTTACACATATTCTTAAAACATCGTGTAAGTCATTAATTAAACTCATAGTTGTAACAATACAGGCATCTGGTTTTAATTCTTTAAGTCTTTTGTCTAAATCTTTAATATTTTCTATTAAAACACCTTTCTTATCACATTCGATGATTTCTGAAATATCTTTTCCTATAATTTTTTCATTGATATCAAAAGCTCCGACAATCACCGCTTCTTTTTCATAAACATACCTCATGGTATATTTACTCATCTTTCCACAACCAATTTGCACAATTCTTAATTTTTCCATTTTTTATCCCTTCCTATTCTATATCATTTAAATCGACATTTTCTTCTTTTATAAGATCAGCAAATTCAATTTTAAATCTTTCAATTTCTTTTTTCTTAGAATCTTCATATATATTTTTAGCATTGCATATTGCTTTATAAAAATGTTTTGTTTTTACTTCTTTCTCATTATCAAACAGTGCATAAGTCATTGCGTTTGCTAAGATAGTAAGTGAAATATCTGGATATCTAGCTGCTACTTCATAAACTCTCTTATATTCATCAGTCATTTCCACAATAAAAGTCATAAATCTTTCTTTTACAAAATCTGTATAATTTATTTTAACCCCAATTTGTTTTTCAAGTTTAGGAAGTGTACCAAGAAGTATTTTAACAACTGTAGGTTTATCAGATTCTAAAACATCAATTTTTTGAAAACGTCTTAAGAATGCTCTATCTCTTAAAATATATTGTTCATATTCTTCAGTAGTTGTAGCTCCTATCATTTTTATTGTTCCTCTATCTAGTCCCGCCTTTAACATGTTGGCAAGGTCTAAACCATTTTCAGAACCTCTTGTTATAAGCACATGAGTTTCATCTATAAATAATATTAGCTTATCTTTAGTTGCTAATTCTTTTAAAAGTAAATCAACTCTATTTTCAACTTGTCCTTCTGAAGTTACAGTTCCATTTAAACTTGTTATATTAAGTTTAATAATTCTCCAATCTTGTAATGCATTTGGAACCATTTTTCTTTGAATACGATAAGCTAATCCCTCAACTATAGCTGTTTTACCAATACCTGGCTTACCTACTAATAAAGCACTTTTTTCAGGTGTTAGTAATGTTAATATACATTGTTTTATTTCTTCATCTCTAGCAATAGCTGGATCAGTTATGTATTCTTTAGCAGTTAAATCTTCACCGTATTTTTCTAGCATACTAACTTTTTCATGTTCCATATTATCACCCTATTCTAGTTATATTATATCAAAATGAATAAAAAAAACATATACATTTTTTATATATATGTTTTATTATTATTTATTAACTTGATATAATTCAACTTCTACAGGTGTTTCTTGTCCAAATAAATCAATTAATACATTTAATCTATTATTTTCAAGATCAATTGAATCAACTTTACCTGACATACCTTTAAATGGTCCATCAACAATGTTAACAACATCTCCAACATTCATTTCTGATTCAATATTGATTCTACTCATTCCCATATTAGCTAAAATACGATCTATTTCTTGAGGTAGTAATGGTGTTGGTTTTGCACCTTTTCCACTAGAACCAATAAATCCAGTTACACCTGGAGTATTACGAACAACGTACCAAGCTTCATCACTCATTACCATCTCAACAAGGACATATCCCGGAAACATTTTCTTAGTTTTTTCTTTTTTTACTCCATCTTTAACTTCTACTTCCGTAGTTTCAGGAATTATAATACGAAAAATATTATCTTGCATTCCCATTGATTCTACTTTTGCTTCAAGTTTTTCTTTTACTTTACTTTCATGACCACTATATGTATTTACTACATACCATAATTTTTCGTTTTCCATTATACAAACATCCCCTTTATAAATGATAATGCTAAATTAAGTAATTGAAAGAATCCACAAACTATTAAACAAAATACTAAAGTAGCTATTGAATACTTCAATACATCTTTTCCAGATGGCCAACTAACTTTTTTCATTTCAGCTTTTACTTGACTTAAAAAGCTTTGTTTTTTAATTTTTTCTTTTTTTACTTTTTTAGTTTTCTTTTCAACATTTTTCTTTGAAACCTTTTCTTCTTTTTTTGACATATTCTTATCTCCCCTACGTACAAAAATCCAAAATAAAAACACTTACGTGTTTGTTATTTATATTTAATCATATTTTATTTTATTTTTCAAGTATTTTCTTTACTCATTTTCTTTAATCAATAATATATCTTTTAATAGTTTTTTATCTTAATCTCTTTTACTTGCTTCTAAATAATTTATTTTATAACCAAGTCCTGAAAATTTTTCTTCATATTCTGTTTTAATATTTTTTATATCTTCGTTATGTAAATCCAAAGAAACTTTATTTATTGTGTAACCATAAGTACTCAAAGATGATATTGAATAAGCAAATAATATAATATTATCAGTTTTTTGAATTATTCTTTTTTCATCTTTAAATATACTATCATAAATGTTTAAAAATATATGAGATGTCAATCTCCTATCGGCATGTCTTTTCTTAGGCCATGGATCTGAAAAATTTAAATATAATGTATTGATCTCATGATCAAAAACTTCATTTAATTCTTTTGCATCACAACATATCA
The DNA here is from genome assembly GCA_016297695.1 of Bacilli bacterium. Taxonomy (GTDB): domain Bacteria; phylum Bacillota_I; class Bacilli_A; order RF39; family UBA660; genus RUG14121. The sequence continues at coordinate 26,694 of JAEDGC010000005.1, read as the reverse complement.
TTTTAAGATTAGGTAAATCCATTTCATTTGCTTTTTGAATACCACGCACTAATACACTCTCATATTTTTCGACACCAATGAAATTTATATTTGGATTTTCTTTTGCCAAAGTTGTAATAAATGTACCCTTACCCATTCCTATTTCTAATCTTATTTCATTATCATTATTAAATAATTCATTAAATTTTCCTTTATAATTTTTATAATCTTTTATAAAATATTTACTATTTTCTAATATTTCATGTGCATTTTTAACATTTCTTAAACGCATTATTATCACTACTTTCTAAATTTTACATATAATTTATTATGGAGATGGTAAGTATGAAAAAAGATCGTAATTCTTTCTTTAATGAAGCATCATATTCTTATGGTGGTTATATTCCTAACAACATGATGCAACCTAATATGATGCCAGTGCAAAGTAGTCAATACAATCAATCATTTTATTCTGGTCCTGGTTATCCAGCAACCAATATGCAAAGTAATTCAAACATAGACTATTCTGATATAGAATCAAGACTTTCAAAAATCGAACGTCAACTAAATAGACTTGATAGTAGAATTACTAAATTAGAAACAACATCTAATGTTACTACTGAAAGTTTTGAAAATACAACAAATATGTATATGGTATAAGCTTATCTTTTTAAGGTAAGTTTTTTCTTGACTTTATTTAAATAATCTTCTTTAAAAACATCTTTTATAAGTCCTGTTTTTACTCCAATAAAACAATAAACTATCGCTCCTATTAAAGTTATTAAACAAATATACAATATACACATTAATTTATTATGAGTATTTAATGGAAGAATAATTTTAACTAATAACACAGAAATAATCATTGCTAATGTTGATAAAAGAATCTTAAATGCCACCTTATATGTTGACTTATATGATATATCATTATTCTTTTTTAGAATTTTTAATGCTATAAATACTGACAATGAATAACCAATACATGTAGCTAAAATAGCACCAAGATAAGGTCTTAATCCTAACAAATTAAATAATATCATCAATGGAACATCTAATAAAGCATTTGCTATAAATCCGGTTAAAGTACTAATATAAACGGCTTTAAATTTATTCAAACTTTGTAATGTTGATGACGTTACAACATAAACATTGAAAAATAAAGAGGTAAATATATGGCAAGCTAAAATTATTGAACCATTTAAATTATATCCATAAAAGACTGTCCAAATTTGTTCTGATAATAGAGCTATCCCTACAACCATTGGAACAGATGAAATTAAAATTAATTGTAATGCTTGATTTAATTTGTCATTAACTTCTCTGTATTTTTTTAAAGTATAAGCACTTACTATAGTAGGAATTAAACTAACACTCATTCCCATAGCAACAGAGTTGACTATCATACCAATTTTAGCTGACCATGTTGAAATAGCAGTAGCTGAAAATTCAATCGTAGTGGCATCAAGTTTTAAATAATTTAGAGTATGCATTATTAATACCATATCAACAAAATTATAAATTGAAACTGCTATGTCAATAATTATAAATGGTATAGCATAAGAAAATATTTTTTTGATTATTTCTTTATTTGTTACATCATCTTTTTTATATTCTTTGTTAAAACCTAATACTTCTTTATTTTTATGCATTACAGCAAATATATAGCATATAGCACTAATTCCTGCTACAAACGCACTAAATACTGCAATTCCAATTGTATTTCTCATACTTAAATGTAAAACTTTAACACCAAGATAGCTTCCAATTAAAATCATAGATATTCTTACTACTTGTTCAATTATTTGACTTATTGATGAAACATTAATAATTTTATGTCCTTGCAAAAAGCCTTTTGTAACTGACATATATGGAATAACTAGTATTGCAAAAGAAACACAACGTATAACAAATGCAACATCATCAATAGTATTTCCTCCAGTAATATTTCCAATTATCAAAATAGCAATTTGTTTAGCAAAAATAAATAATATTATAAAAACTGAAATTGAAACTAAAGATATTAATTTTTTTCCAATACTATATGCACGCATTTTAGCATCCATTTTACCTAAAGTATTATATTCATTAATAATTTTAGAAATTGCTGTTGGTAATCCAGCAGACGAAATATCTAAAAATATAATATAAATATTATAAGCATACGCATATAAAGCAGATCCTAAAACTCCAACGGTTGCATAGAATGGAATAACATAAAGCATTCCTAAAAATTTAACTAAGATAATTGATAATGTTGCAATCATTGTACCTTCTAAAAACGAACTTTTTTTCATTCTACCACTCATTCTTTATTAATATATATAATCATTGCTGAAAAACAATAAATTTGTTCTTCTCCAAATAAGGATATAGCAACTTGATACTTGATATCTATTATATCACAATTTGTACTACTTAGAAAATTATTAACACTTTCTTCTAAATCTTTTTCATGATTTTCATCAAAGACTTTAACTTTCATTTTAATCACCAATAAAATGTTAACATATAAAATTTAGATTTTTTGTCGATTAAATATTGAATAAAAATTAAATATTTAAACTAATATATTATTAGGTGATTAAAATGAATATAGTACCAACTATAATAGAAAAAAGTTATGATAAAGAATATGCTTATGATTTATATTCTAGATTACTAAAAGATCGAATTATTTTTATTACTGGAGAAATTAATGATAATACGGCTAATATAGTTGTAAGTGAATTATTGTATTTAGATTCTTTAAATAATGATGATATTTCAATATATATCAATTCACCAGGAGGAAGTATAACTAGTGGCATGGCTATTTATGATACTATGAATTACATAAAAAGTGATGTTAAAACTATAGTAGTTGGACTTGCTGCTAGTATGGCTGCATTCTTGCTTGCGTGTGGAAAAAAAGGTAAAAGATATGCTCTTTCTAATAGTGAAGTTATGATACATCAACCACTTGGAGGTGTAAGTGGACAAGCAACTGAAATAAAAATAGCTTGTGAAAGAATTACCAAGTTGAAATCTAAATTAAATAAAATACTATCTGATAAAACTGGTCAAAGCATAAAAAAAATAAACAAAGATACTGATAGAGATAATTTTATGGATGCTTATGAAGCAAAAAAATATGGCTTAATAGATGAAATTATTTAGCCATATTTTTATGTTTATTTACCAAATTTTTTACTTTAATAAAATTATGATTAATACCCGATTTACCTATCTTATAATCAGTTTCTAATGATATAATTTCAGCTAGTTCAGTGTAAGAAGATTCTGGATATTTTAATCTATATTCACAAACTATTTTACTATTTTCATCAAGTAATGACATTAAATCATTATCTTTTAAATAATTTATATATTCTACTTGTTTCATTCCTGTTGTTAAACTTTTTTCTTGATTAGCTATTTCACAATTATTTAAACGATTAACCATATTTTTATGATCTCGATATATTCTTATATCTTCAAAATAAAATAAACTATTAATCGCTCCTAAAAGTTTTATGACATCACTTATTTCTTCAGCACTTTTTATATACACCATATACCTATTACTACGTTTTAAAATTTTTGAATCAAAATTAAATGATTTTAACAACTTATCAACAAGTTTGGCATCACTAATTTTATGAAATACAAACTCCAAATGATATCCACTAGTACTTGGATCAGTAATTGATCCTGTTGCTAAAAAAGCACCTCTTAAAAAAGAAATCATATCTTCTTTAGTCTCAATATAATCGCTTTTAAGTTCTAATGATTCTTTGATAAAATTAACCTTTTCATTAAGTTCTAATATATATATTTGTTTAACTCTAAATCTTTTCTGATTACGTACTATAACCTTTATATTTATATTAAAAATTTCTTTAACATGTTTATATATTCTTCTGGCAATACTTGCATTTTCTAATGTAATTGTTATCTTATTATTTTCAAATTTACCATCAAATCTAAGCAATGCATAAAGTTCAATTCTTGCTTCCATTATATTTACTGGAATAGATGCAATTTCTTCTTTTAATCTAGCTGAAAAAGTCATATAATCGTTCCTCTCTAAAAGTATTTATATCTTTGTATTTTATCCTTTAATTTTTTCATTAATATATTTTGTAAAATTCTATTAATACCCGTTTTGATATCATATTTATTAGAAAAAGGTTCAACTAGTATTGCGTATAAATTAAATCGATTGGCAAACACCATATCTGAAAGCATTTGATCACCTATCATAACTGTATTATCACTTTTAGCATTCAATAGTTTTAAAGACTTATCATAAGCATATTTACTTGGTTTACATGCATTTGCAATAGCTAAAACCTTTAATTTATTTTTTACTGGATTTACTCTATTTTCTTTATTATTAGATATTAAACATATATTAAAATCTTTTTTAAGTTTATTAAAAAATTCAATTAATTCATTTGAAACATTTATATCATTTACTGGCATTATAGTATTATCTATATCAAATATTAAATTTTTATAACCATCATTTAGTAATTTTTTATAATCAATATCTTTTATTGTTTTAACATAATTTTTAGGCATAATTAAATTAATAGTTTTTTTATCATTTTTCATCACTTTCAAAAAAATAGTAAACATATCTTTATTTTTTCCCATTATGCACCTCGCTAATTTAAATTATCATAACTATTTTATCACAAAAAGATAAAAAAAAATTCACATTTGTGAATTTATGCTGTTCTTTTGTACATATATACTGCTGTATATGGATTTTGAATACTAAATGATAATCCACTACAATTTGTACATGATGTTGTATTTGATGCTGTTGTTGTTTGGCCGCTTACTGTTATTGTAGAACCATTAGTATAAAAGGCAGGTATTCCTAAATGTTCTTCACCCTTATTAACAATTGAAGCACGTGCAATTCCATAACCGCCTAATGTTCCTTGATCTCCTATATTAGCAACATTCCATCCCTTTAAACTAGAGACATATTGATTTAAATATTGATCTTCTACATAATGACTATGTTCTCCACTCCAGCTTGATACGGTTAAAGCAGGTATTACATGGCTATGACTTGGTAAATTTGAAGTACTTAATGTGACAGTTGATGATCCACCTGTTGTATTTACTGCTTTACTTGATGATGCTCCGACTAATGTCATATCTTCTGCATATTTTAACCATGTTCCTCCAAATCTTTCTTGAACACTTTCTACACTACTATCTGTAGTAGATATATATACACTACCTACTGGCCATGTTAAATCTAAAATCTCTGCTTTTAATTTTTCTCTATCTGTAGTTAATGAATATAATTCATCTATTGCTCCATTTACATTACTTGATGATCCTCCACTTTTTGAGGTATCATAATATACTGATGAGCTTGATAAGGTTGTTGCTGCTTTAGTTGCTATTATACTTGATATTACTATTCCTACTATTAATAAACCTAAAATTTGTAATTTATCACTTATTTTTTTCAAATCGACTCACTCCCTACTAGTATATTCTATATTACCATTATACCCCCCCCCAGAGGCTCTTGTCAAGAGAAAAAAAATATGTTATTATTTATTTAGTGAGAAGCAGACATTTCTTTAAGGACTGATGCTTACCACATGTTTGTTGGTAGCACCTTTATTCAGGTTTAGAATAAAGATGCTTTTTTTATTCCTTATATTACTTTTGCAAGTATATAAAGCAATATAAAAATAATTATAAATAATCTAAAGATTGTTAAATCTTTTTTATCCATAACCAATCACTTTCCTTTACTTCTTCTCCCCTGAAAACTTTTGTCCTTAGATAGAAAAGTGATAAACATCTTTTTTCTGCTTCTCAAGCGTTTATTATATATCCTTATTTTTCTTTTGCAATACTTTCGACATTTATCGACAAAAAAAATGAGAATATTCTCATTTTTATCCATAATAATCTGTTCTAGAACTAAATTTATACCCTTTTGAATTTGGAAATCCCGGTGGTGTTATTACACTAGATCTAGAAATTGAGCCAGTATAATAACCATTAGCTACTCCAAAGTGTAAATGTGCTCCAGTTGTACACCCATCATAACCACCATTACTCTTAGAAGTTGAACCTCCTCCAACTGTACCAATAATTGTATTTTGAGTTACAGTTTGTCCATAGCTTACATTTACTGTTAATAAGTGATAATAATACGTTGTATATTTTTTACCTCCGACTGTTACATTTATATAAACCATATTTCCACCACATCTATAACGCCAAATAATACCTGAAACTGTACCAGCTGCAGCTGCATATATTGGTGTTCCTTCCTTATTTCCACCAATATCTAGTGCGTTATGATAAGATCCCCAACGAGTTCCTATTGTACTAGTTACTGTTCCTTTGTTTAATGGCTTTAACCATCCAGCGTTATAAGGTACATTGGTACAATCAGATAATAATTCATTATCACCTAAATAACTTTTACTACTATTTGCACATAATTTTATATAGGCATTTACTTGACTTTGCATTGTTTTGATTTGAGTATCAATATCTAAAGCAAATTTATCATATGATTCTAAATCGCCATACAAACTTTTAATAGTTGCCTGATAATTTACTATTTTAATTTCCAAATCTTTTTGCTTTTTTTCAAGTTCTATTTTTAGTTCTTCATTTTCTTTAATCAAAGCTTCTAGTTTATTCAAAAATTCTTGATTATAAGAAGTTATTTGTTCAACTGCTTGTATACGCATTACTAAATCAGTCATCGAAGATGCTCCTGAAATATATTCTAAATATTCATTCTGACTTTTCATTTGTTGTAAGAATATAAGCATCTTTTTTGTTTCTTCTTTTAAAGAATTTATCTTATTATTTGATTCTTCTATTTTTTGTTCTGCCTGTTCCATTTCAGATTGAGCTTTTGTTATTTCGTATTCTGCATTTCTTATAGCTTGCTCTCTAGCATTAATTTGTTGTTGAGTATATTTTTGATTTGCATCATTATCACTTTTTTTCTTTTTTAAAGCTGCTAATTCATTTTTTAAATCACCAAGAGTTTGTGGATCACTTGCAGCATTAACTGGTATAGGGCCGATAATCCATGTTATAAGAATTAATAGTGATAAAAATATATTTGTTATCTTCTTCATTATATCTTTAAATACTTTCTAACTGCCCTATAACTTCCAAACATACCAATTATACAACCAATTGCAAGTAATATTATAGATACATATATAACAAAATTAAATGGTTTTACCAATGTAATAATTGGTGATAATATATATCCATCAAAATGATCATATAAAAGAACATATCCATAAATTGTAATAAGTATTGGAATTATACTTCCTAAAAATCCTAAAATAAATCCTTCAAATATAAATGGTAATTTAATTGTTGAATTTGAAGAACCAACTAATCTCATAATTTCTATCTCACTACGACGTGAGAATATTGTAAGCTTAATGGTATTACTTATTAAGAAAGCTGTTACAAATACTAAAGCTAAAACTATAAATATTGTTATATTTTTTATTATAGTAAATGCTGATATTAAATTTTCAGCCATTCCTTCACCATAATTAGCACTTTCTACATATTCAAATTCTCTTATTTCATTAGTTGTTTCTTTTAAATAATTTACATCTTTTACTTTGATAATAAATGAATCTAATAACGGATTTTCTTCCAAATAATCTAATGTAGTACTATATGTCTCGGAATACTCTTTCATTTCTAATTTCCATTCTTCGTTATCTTTAAAAACAACTTCTTCAACATTTTTCATTTTAACAAAAGAATTCTTTAAATTTTCTATTTGTTCAATAGGAACTTCTTTTTTTAAATAAACCACAATTGTTAATTCACTTTCAAGTTTTTTAGTAATTGAATCAACATTATATGATATAACTATTGAAACAGATACAAGTATTAAAGTAATTACAGAGCATGCTACTGCTGCCATAGAAAGTGAAAAGTTTCTAAATACACTTTTAAATGAGTCCCTCAAACCTCTTTTTAAATATCTAAACATTTTCATGAACTTTATAACTTCCTTTCATAGCATCACTTACTAAAACGCCATTATCAAGTGATATAACTCTTTTCTTCATTTTATTAACAATATCTTTATCATGAGTTACCATGACTACAGTAGTTTCATATTCTTTGTTAAGTTTATTCAAAATTTCCATAATTTCTTTTGATGTTGAAGGATCTAAGTTACCTGTTGGTTCATCGCATATTAATATTTTTGGCTCATTTACTATTGCTCTTGCAATACAAACTCTTTGTTGTTCACCACCAGATAATTCTCTTGGATAACTTCTTATTCGTTCTTTAAGACCTACTTTATCTAAAGCCTCAATTACTTTAGGTCTTATATCCTTATCTTTCATTCCAATACTTTCTAATGCAAAGGCAACATTTTCATAAACAGTAAGTTTAGGAAGTAATTTAAAATCTTGAAATACTATCCCTAATTTTCTTCTTAATTTATAAACTTTACTATTTCTTAACTTTGCAACATTTATCCCACCAATATTAATATTTCCTTTTGTAGGTCTTTCTTCTCGATATAACATTTTTATTAAAGTAGATTTACCGCATCCAGTTGAACCAATTATGAAAACAAATTCGCCCTTATCTATTTCAAGCGATAAATCAGCAATTGCAGTAACACCATTTTTATATACTTTATAACAATTTTGAATACTAATTAACTTCATTAATTTCACCCTTCTATTAAATTAATTCTTTCTCTTTTTACTCCGCCTGTAACTTCATAACAATCATCAATTATAAAGAATGCTTTTGGATCTATTTCAAGTACTGATTCTTTAAATAAATAATAATCCATATTATCTACAACACACATTATAAGTTTTCCTTTTTTAGCTGAATATCCACCTTCAACATTAATAATTGTTACTCCAGTTTTTAGCTCTTTAATAATAAAATCTTTTACTTCATTAATTTTATCGGTTTTTATATAAAATAATTTACTAGTAGATATTCCAATTATCATTTTATCAATAATCATACTACTTAAATAAAGAATTATGGCAGAATATGCTACATTATTTATATTAAATACTAAACCACCAGCTATTACAATTACTATGTTCATTGCAAATGTTGCTTTTCCTTCAGAAATTTTTCCATATTTATTTATTATTTTCATTAATATATCAGAACCACCAGTATTAAATCCCGCCTTATATATAATCCCATTTGCAAATCCAAATAACATTGATGTTATAAGTGCAATTAAAATTGTATCATTAAAATTTAAATATTTAGATATGATGTTACAAAGAGGTAATGTAAATGTTATAAAAAAAGGATATAAAAGAGAAACAAATAATCCCTTAAAAATTTCTTCTTTATCAAGTAAAATTAATCCAATTAAGATTAAAATTGCAGTTGCTACATAAATAAAGATTGTTGCATTCCAAGAAAAAATTTTTTTAAATAATACTGCAAGTCCACTTAATCCCCCAATAACCAAATTATTAGGTTCTAAAAAAAGATTGTAATTAATTGCTAATAAAAATGATCCAATGATTGTTACAACAATTCTTAAGAATAAGTTTTTGGAATTTACTGTATTAATTATCTTATTAAAATCTAGGTTCATCATATCACCCTCTATTCTTATTAATTATACTATAAAATTTATCTTTTTCAAAGGGCTTATAAATGAAATTACTATGAATTTTATAATCTTTAATTATTATAAAAATTTTAAAAAAATACGTATTAATGCGTATTAGTAATATTATTTTAAAGTATAAATATATTTTAAATAGAGGTGATAAAATTTGAATGGAAGTTATTTCCAAAATCCAACATTTCCAACAGCAACAAATGATGTAATGCCTACAACTCCACCAGGAAATACTAATTATTATGATACTATGCCAATGGAACAAAGCTATATTGAAAATATTTTAAGATTGAATAAAGGAAAAAAAGTAAAAGCTTATGTATCTTATCCTGATTCTACAGCATGGCAAAATAAAATCTATGATGGAATTATTGAAGAAGCAGGTAGAGATCATTTAATTATAATGGATCCAAGTACTGGAAATTGGTACTTAATTCGTATGATTTACTTGGATTATGTTGAATTTGATGAAAAAATTAATTATAGTCATGAATATTCAGAAAAGACATTTTAAAAATAATATTTAAAATGTCTTTTTTCATAGCCTAAACTTGTCTTATCTCCATGACCTGGATACAATATAATTTCATCAGGATAAGTACTTATACTATTTAAACTTTCTTGCATTTTTTTACTACTTCCACCAGGTAAATCCATTCTGCCAATACTATCTAAAAATATAAAATCTCCACAAAACATACACTTAATTTTTTCAAAATAATAACTAACACTATCATCTGTATGTCCAGGACATTTAATTATTTTAAAATTATTATCTTCGTATGAATTATGTTTCAAATTATATTTTTTTTCAAAATATTCTAATGCCCCAACATGATCAAAATGATGATGGGTAACTAATATAGCAACAACGTTTTTATCTTTTAAATGTTTTTCAATTTTTTCTTCTTCATCTCCTGGGTCTATTAAATACGTTTTATTATCTATTGTTATTATATAGCAATTTTCTTGCAAATTTCCTACAACTACTCTTTCTATTTTATAATTCATAATTAACCACCTAATTTATTATATCAATTTATTTTTAATAATGGTATAATGAAAATAATAGGAGTGATGTAAATGAATTTTTTAATCTTTTTACTAATTTTAATAGTTATCGCTGGAACATTAGGTATTATCTATGTAATTAATTATAATAAAATGCAATATTTAAAAACTAAAATTGAACAATCAGAAGGAATTATTGATGAAACACTAAGAGAAAGATATGATTTATTAGTTAGAGCAAATGACATTATTAAAAGTACATTAAATGATGATAAAGATTATTTAAAAGAATATATTAATTTAAAAAATAAAAATTTAACAAATTTTGAAATGGATAGATCTTTAAGAAAAGCATTCATCGTTTTAAATAAGTTTAATGATGATTATAAAGAAATTCAAAATAATAAGAAAATGAAAGAAATATTTAATAGTATTAAAGAAAGTAACGAAAAGCTTACTGCTACTACTTCATATTACAATAAAAATACTAATATTTTAAATGGGTATGTTCGAAAATTTCCTTCAAATATAATTGCAAAATTTAATGATTTTAAAATAAGACCTTTCTTCGATGGTAAAAACATGAATGATGAAATCTATGATGATTTTAAATTATAAAAAAAAAATTACTTTTAAAAAAGTAGTTTTTTATTTGCTTTCTATCAAATAGTAAGCTCCTTCATCCTTGGTATTAGTTGATAACTTAATTTTGCTTTTAGTCGAAATTTTAAATGTATTAGAAATACTATTTTTTTCTTCTTCAATTAATTTCATATCTTCACTTGTCTTAATTGTAATAAATTTATCATTAGCACTAACAACATCAAAATTAATCTTTTTATATTTGCCATTAAATTTAATAGTATCATTAGCTTTAATATCATATTTTTTAAAGGCGCCATCACTTGTCTCATTACCTTTCCATAACGTTTCAGTAATTTGAATTAAATATGTTTTTTCATCAATGTTATTTACAGGTTGTTTTTGAAGTAATGTTGATGAGTATAAAATTAATCCTATAATTAATACAATTGCTATTAATATAACTACTGTTATTTTTTTGTTTGCAGTTTCCATATAATATTCCTTTCTACCAATCTATTGGTTTTAAATTATTTTTTACTAAGAAATCATTTGTTTTTGAAAAAGGTTTACTTCCAAAAAATCCATAACGTGCTGAAAAAGGAGATGGATGTGGTGAGGCAATTATTAAATGTTTAGGATTTGTAATAAGACTACTTTTGGTTTTTGCAAAATTGCCCCAAAGAATAAATACAACAGGTTCTTCTTTATTATTTAATAGTTTTATAATATAATCTGTTAATTTTTCCCACCCAATATTCTTATGACTAGCTGGTTTATCTTTTTCAACTGTTAAAACAGAATTTAATAACAATACACCTTGTTTTGCCCATCTTGTTAAATCTCCTGTGTTACTTGGTTTTACTTTTAAATCATCGTATAATTCTTTATAAATATTTTTTAATGATGGAGGTATTTTTATTCCTTCTTGAACAGAAAAAGATAGTCCATGAGCCTCATTTTCACCATGATAAGGATCTTGTCCAACAATCACAACTTTAACATCTTTGTAAGGTGTTAATTTTAAAGCATTAAATATATAATCTTTAGGTGGGAAAATAGTTTTAGTATTATATTCATTTTCTATTAAACGATAAAATTTTTTAAATCCTTCACCTTCTAATACTATTTTTAATTTTTCATCCCAATCATTATTGATCATATATATACCTCCTACTTATGATATGTTTCATTATTGTTAATTTTAAATGCTCTATAGATTTGTTCTAACAACATTCCTCTAAATAATCCATGAGGAAATGTCATATCAGAAAAACTAAGTTTTTTATCAGCCATTTTTTTTATATCTTCATGTACTCCTAAAGAACTTCCTATAACGAATGTTATTGTTCCAGATTCTAGAAAAGTTTTATCGATAAAATTGGCAAATTGTACACTATTTAATTTTTCACTATTTATATCTAAAACACAAACATAATCATTTTTTCCAATATACTTTAAAATACTTTCTTTTTCTTTTTCTAAAGAATTTTCATCTTTAATTTCAATTAAATCAATTTTATGATATTTTTTTATTCTTTTAAGATAGTCATCAACTAAATCAATTAAATATTTTTCTTTTAATTTACCAGAACAAATGATTTTTATCATAATTCTATCACTTCACTTATTTCATCTTGCTTTGCACATTTTATGTCATTAAACGGTATTTCATATTCTTTAAAAGTATCTTTTATAGTTTCTAAAGCTTTTTTTTCAGTATTATTAACTTCACTCAAGTGCATCAATAATATTTTTTTTGTTTTAGGTCCTACTAATTTACTTAAATAGAAACTAGAATCTTTATTTGATAAATGGCCATTGCTTCCAACTACCCTTTGTTTTAAAAATTTAGGGTATGGTCCATTCATTAACATTTCTATATCATGATTACTTTCAAATAAATATATATTACGATTATTTAAAATACGAAAGTTTTTTTGATTAATATATCCAGTATCGGTTACATAAACAACAGATTTACCATCTTCTTCAAATATAAAATTTCTAGAATCTATTGCATCATGAGAAGATTTTATACAATAGATTCTCAAATTATTCAATTTTATTTCATCTTCATATATTTCTATATCATCATAATCTCTTATTTCAGGAAGCTGTTCAAATATTTTTTGACTTAGTAATAATGTCGGTCTATATTTATTTATAAATACTTTTAGTGCAGAAATATGATCCTTATGGTTATGACTAATTAATACATAATCTATATCATTTGGATTTACACCAATTTTTGTTAGGCATTCTGCTAAATATTTAGAATTTCTACCAGCATCCACCAATATTTTATGTTCATTAGTCTCAATGTATGTAGCATTTCCTTTACTGCCACTTGATAATACACATATTTTCATTATCTATACAACTTCCATGGATTAAAGAATTGACCGCCTTCATATGGCATTCCGACTATTGCACTAAAATGTAGGTGAGTTCCTGTTGAGAAACCTGATGATCCCATTAAACCAATTACTTGTCCTCTTGAAACTGTTTGACCTGGCGAAACTTTTTGACTTGAAAGATGGGCATACATTGTATAAATATTATTATCATGTTGAATTACTACGTATTTTCCTAATGAATAATGAGTTGTAACCTTAACAACAGTTCCGGCCTTTGCAGCATATATTGGAGAACCGTATCCTGTACCTGATATATCAATACCTTGATGCATACTTCCCCAACGGAAAGCATATTCAGAAGTAATAATGTAAGGTGAGTTAGTTGGCCAAGCCCAATCTCCACCTGTATCAACAAATGTTCCCGTAACATAAGATGGAATTTTTTTACCTTTTGTAGTAATTTCAGTAACTGGTTCTCTAATTGTTTCTTTACTAACAACTTCAACACCTTGGTTTTGTTCACCATTAACTACTCTTACTTTTTGAGTAAATCTTGTTATTCCAGTAACTCCATGTTGTGTAACTGCTGAATAACTACTTGGTTTTGTATCATCATATTTTGTTTCTTTTACCATTACAGCTTCTACATCTTGAACAACGTGTAATTCTTCAATTAAAGTCAATTTTGGATTAATAAGAGAAATATTTACCTTTTCTCCTATTGCAAGCATACTATTTTCATCTCTAAATTTAGGATTAGCAACTAAAAATTCTTGAGTATTCAATTTATTATTTTCAGAAATACTTGTAATAGTATCTCCTTCTTTAACAACATACTCATTTTGCTCCAATTTATCTCCAAATAAAAGATATTGCGACAATTCACTCTCATCAGTATATATTTTATCTTTAGCACTTATATAAGTTTTATTTATGTTTATTTTTTCTTCAAAGTACATGTGTTCTATTATTTGACCAGTATCAACAATTTCAGATTGAGAGTTATTAATATATTTATTAAAATCGTCTTCACTTACGAATGCAGTTACAACATTTTTTAAGGCATTTTTAAATACTTCTTTATCTAAAACATTTACAACAACATCTTCTTTTTCTTCATCTTCACTTGAAATTGTAACTTGATATCCTTCAATAGTAAAATCATCTTTATTTTTTATTTTATCATATATTTTATTAGCATCTTCTATTTCATCATCATATGTAATATATTTAACTATTTCAAACCCCAATGGTGGATAAACTTTATCAACATCATATTTGTCTTTAATGTCTTTTTGTTCTTCGTTGATTAAATCATATAATTCATCTTTATCAGCAATCATACCCATTTTTTGACCATTTAAATATACTTGATAAACACTATTAGGAGTTCCCATTTTTTTTACATTTCCTGAAACTAATAAAATAATAAATATCAATAAACACATTATAGCAGTTATTATTTTATCTTTTGTTTTCACTTCATCACCTTTTATTCTATATCATTACTAACTTTTAAATAATTTTTAAAACAACTTTTATCTAATTCAAATAATAAATTTACAAGTCCAGTTGAGCCTTTACGATGTTTAGCAATAATTAATTCAGCAGGAACTATATTTACTTTGTTATCTGTTTTAGCTTCATAGTAATCAGCACGATTTATAAATAATACAATATCAGCATCTTGTTCTATAGAACCTGATTCACGTAAATCAGCAAGTCTTGGCTGTTTTGTTTCACTTCGTTCTGCATTACGAGAAAGTTGAGCAAGTGCTATAACCGGTACTTTTAATTCCATAGCAAGAGTCTTAAATGATCTTGATATATCAGATACCTCCACTTGACGAGATTCTGTTCTTCCTCCAGTTGTAACTAACTGCAAATAATCGATTACAACTAATCCTAAACCTTTTTCAGAATTTGCAAGTCTACGACACTTAGCTTTAATTTCAGGAGCAGTTATTCCAGCATTATCTTCAATATAAATATTTGTATCAGCAAGCTGACTTATTGCTTCATTATATTTTTTCCAGTCATTATTATTCATAATACCTGTTTTTAATTTTTCACCTTCTATTTGCCCTACTGATGAAATCATACGATTAACTAATTGTTCTGCTGACATTTCTAGATTGAATATAGCTACTGCTTTATCAGTTTGAAAAGCTGCATTCGTAGCAACATTTAGGGCAAAAGCAGTTTTTCCCATACCAGGACGGGCAGCGATTATTATTAATTCACCTTCATGTAATCCAGCAGTTGATTTATCTAAATCATAAAAACCAGTTGGCAAACCAGTTATAGCTGATTTATTCTTAGCCATATTTTCTAATTGCTCTTGGGCTGTTCTTAAAACGTCAGAAATAGGTCTAAATTCACTTGTTTGTCGAGCTTTAATAACATTTAAAATATTTTTTTCAGCTGTATCAAAAAGAGTTGTAATATTTCCGTCTTCTTCATAAGTATCAGAAATAATTTCTGTAGCTGTATCAATTAATTTTCTTCTTAAAGCTTTTTCCTTAACAATTTTTATATAGTAATCAAGATTAGCTACAGTAGCAACACTATCAATAACTTCTGATATATATTCAATTCCTCCAACCGCTTGAAGATTCTTTTGTTTATCTAATTCATTTTTTATAGTTGTAATATCAATTGGAGTTCTACTTTTATATAATTCTTGCAACGCTAAAAATATTTTTTTATTGGCATCACTATAAAACATTGAAGAATCAACATTTTCCATTATTTTTTCAAGCGCATATTTATCAAGAAATGAACAACCTAGAACAGACATTTCGGCATCTAAGTTTTGAGGCATCTTACGACTTGCCATTTTAATCACCTACTTTTTTAATACGATATTTAAATCAAATTTAACTTTTTTATGTAATTCAACTGGTACTTTATGTGTACCAAGTGTATCAATAGGAAATTGAGGTTTAATACATTTTTTATCTATGTTATAACCCATTTTCTTTAATTCATCACTTATTTGTTTTGTTGAAATAGCTCCGAATACTTTATCCATAGCTCCAGTTTTAACTTTAAAACTAATATTTTTATCTTTTAATTTATTTGCAATTTCTTGCATATTTCTTACTAAAGCATCTTCTTCATCTTTTCTTTTTTGTAATTGAATGTCTAATACTTCTTTACTTTTTTTAGTTTCAGCTACTGCTAAACCATTTTTTATTAAGTAATTGTTTGCATATCCATCACTTACATTTATTATTTGATCTTTTTTGCCTTGTCCTTTAACATCTTTAAGCAATATAACTTTCATAAAGTCCCTCCTTAAAAATATCTACTAAATATTATATCATATATAGTAGCTTTATGATATTAGAAATTAATATTTAAATATGAAAAAACCAAGTATAAAACTTGGTTAAATTTCAACATGGCGCCCGATGTAGGACTCGAACCTACGACCTAACGGTTAACAGCCGTGCGCTCTACCGACTGAGCTAATCGGGCATTACTAGTAAATTATATAATAAGTTTATTTATTTTGTCAATAATTATTACATAATTTACTAAATTTATTATAGAATTAAGCTAATTCTACTTCAGCACCAGCTTCTTCAAGTTGAGCTTTAATGTTATTAGCTTCTTCAGCAGGAACGTTTTCTTTAACATTTCCACCATTATCAGCTAAAGCTTTAGCTTCTACTAATCCTAAACCAGTTATTTCTTTTAAGATTTTAATAACTGCAATTTTGTTTCCACCAGCTGATTTTAATACTACAGTTTTAGCAGCATTATCTTCAGCAGCTTCAGCAGCAGGAGCAGCAGCTACAGCTACAGCACTTGGATCTACTCCAAATTCTTCTTTCATTGCGTCAACTAATTCTTTAACTTCAAGAATAGTCATTTCTTTTAATCCATTAATGAATTCATCTTTTGTAAATTTTGCCATTTAAAATTCCTCCTCTTTCTTATTTTTCTAGACTTTCTGCATATAGATTTAAACCTATAGATAAGTCGCGTACATATTGAATCATACCACCAGCAAGCATTGTTAACAATCCTTCGTATGATGGAATATTCGCATATTCATTGATAGTAGCTAAATCGGCAACATCGCCACTAATAATTCCAACTCTAATACTAAGTTTTTCATGATCTTTTGCAAAATCAGCAATAACCTTGATTGGTTCAAGTAAACTTTCACCAAATAATATAGCATTAGGTCCTTCTAAGAAACCATCTAAGCTAAGTTTTAAGTCATCAAGAGCACGTTTTAATAAAGTATTCTTATAAACTTTGACTTCAG
Organism: Bacilli bacterium; assembly: GCA_016297695.1. GTDB lineage: Bacteria > Bacillota_I > Bacilli_A > RF39 > UBA660 > RUG14121. The sequence continues at coordinate 8,834 of JAEDGC010000005.1, read as the reverse complement.
CCTTAACTTCTCTTAGTTTTTTTCTTAATTCGCTTAATTCGTCAACTGTTAATCCTTGGTATTGGAACACAATAACAGATTCGCTATTTTTTACTTTTTCAGTAATTTCAGCCACGACTTCTTTTTTAGCATTAAGAATCTTAGTACTTGCCATATAATTCCTCCTTATCTATCAAAAAAAGCTTTCACAACAAGGAAAGCTTAAAACATAAAGAATGTATTTAAGATTTCCCTCGGCATGATTATTAAGAATTTCTTCCCATGCTGTCTTTGGTTAATCACTTTTTCTGTAGTTATTTTATTACATTTTTTATTAAATGTCAAAAGAATTTTTATCTACTTTGATTCCAGGACCCATTGTAGATGTTACTGAAATATTAGTAATGAATTTTCCTTTAACAGTTGCTGGTTTCATTTTAGAAATTGTATTAATGATGTATTCTAAATTTTCAACTAATTTATTTTCATCAAAAGATACTTTACCAACGATTGTATGAATATTTCCATATGAGTCAGTTCTAAATTCAACCATACCTTTTTTAATATCTTCAATAGTTTTAACTGGTGTTGGTGTAACTGTTCCAGTTTTAGGATTTGGCATCAAACCTTTTGGTCCTAAAACACGACCAATTTTACCAAGTTCTGGCATCATTTCTGGAGTTGCAATGATAACATCATAATCAAACCAATTTTCTTTTTGAATTTTTTCAATCATGTCAGTATCTCCAACAAAATCAGCACCAGCTTCTTTTGCAGATTTTGCAGCTTCACCTTTAGCAATAACTAAAATCTTTTTAGTCTTTCCTGTACCATTAGGTAAAACTAGAGAACCTCTTAATTGTTGATCAGCTTTTTTTGGATCAACATTAAGTTTAATTGCAACTTCTACAGTTCCATCAAATTTAGTAATTGAAGTTTCTTTAACTAATTTGATTGCTTCTTCTACTGAGTAAGTATTATTTTTTTCTACTTTTTTAGAAGCTTCCACATATTTCTTACTAGCTTTTCTCATTTTCTTTCCTCCTAACTGTGGTTTATTTGGCGGATTTGAAATTTATTAATTATTAGTTTTCTTTGTCTTCGATTTTAACACCCATATTCTTAGCTGTTCCAGCAATAATATTCATTGCTGCATCAACATCATAAGCATTTAAATCAGGCAATTTTGTTTCTGCTATTTGTCTAAGTTGTTCTTGAGATAAAGTCGCTACTGTTTCATTAGCTCCTTTACTACTTCCTTTTTGAATTTTAGCAGCTTGTTTAATTAAGAATCCTGCTGGTGGAGTTTTTAATACAAAATCGAAAGTTCTATCATCATAAACTGAAATTTCGCATGGTATTATAGTTCCCATTTTTTCTCTAGTTGCATCATTAAATTTAGTACAGAATTCTTGAATATTAATTCCGGCAGGTCCTAAAGCTGTTCCAACTGGTGGAGCAGGTGTAGCCTTACCAGCTTCAATTTGTAACTTAATTCTTCTAGTGATTTCTTTAGCCACGATTAACACCTCCTATAAAAATTTGGTTCGCGTAAGTGGTACCAGGCAAATCCGCATTCCCTCCCACTTATTTACAATTACATTAAAATATATAATTGCAGTTAAGATAATATCACAAAAACCAAAAAAAAACAAGAGATTTAACTCTTATTCATTATACTCACATATTTCGTTATTATATTCATCAAAATAACAATATCTATTTTCTAAATATAACTCCTCTTGTTTTTCCTCATTTTCTTTCATCTTTTCATAATTTTCTTTACTCATATATATTTTAATTTCTACTAGCTTTCCATAATTGTAAAAAGTTTTATTTTTTGCATCTTCTAATAATTTATTAAAAGTTTTTTTAGACCATGTTCCTGTATAATCTGGATGATAATATACATAATCATTATTATAATATGATTTATAAGAAGAAGTCTTGATATCAATATATTCATCATAATATTTATATTCAATTTTTATTGTATCTTTTAAAGATTTATCTATTTCTATATCATAATAATTTGGAATAATAAGATTATCTTTCATTTCGATATTTTCTACAATTGTTGAAACTTTAGAAGAATTTAAACCATCTACTATTGTTGTTTGAGCTATTTCAGTGGCAAACAATCCCATACCAGCTCCACCTATTACTAAACTAGAAAGAACAACAATAATAAATTTTGTAAAATTATTTTTTCTTTCAAAAATAAAGTTTAATAATAATTCAAATGTTGAAATACCGAATAACAATAAAGCGACAGCTAAAAATAAAATTCCATAATAAGTTACACCTCTAACAATCAGATATACAGATATAACTAACACGCATGACATTCCTGCAATATAAAATGAATTTAGTAAAGCAAATATTACAGCAATAAATTTTACAAAGAACAGTAATACATTAGCAAAAACACCTATCATGTCTAAAGATTCTTTTTCTTTTTTACTTTCGCATATGGCATTATCTTTTATTTCTTCTTGATTTATTTTTGAACTTTTTTTATTTTCTTTTTTTAAATCTTTGACCTCTGTATTGTTTTCAACAATGATCTTTTCTTTTAATATTTTAAAGAAAACAATAATTGCTAATCCAAAATAAATTAAATCTAATATTAATTTCCAAACTTTATATAACACAATACCAACATTGTATCCAAAAATCATAAATATATCATAGCTTTTAGATGTTAATATTTCAAACGGTATCCTACATAAAGAAATAATTAAAAGTAACAAAATGATTTCGACAATAATTCGAGCAACTTCTTTAGCACTTTTACCTTTAAAAACTTTGATAAACGAATCAATACCCTCTATAATAGAATCAACAAATTTATTAATTATATTTATACTATTATTATCATTATAATTGTCTTTAATTTTATATGCGCTTAATAAATCTTTGGCTATTTCTTCAATACTTCCCAGTGATTTTACAGCTTCTTTTTCACTCATCCCAGAAGATTTTTTTTCTTCAATGTATCCTTCATATTCTTCAACTATATCTTCAATTTCACTTTTTTCTAAGATATCTAATTTCTTTTTTAACTTATTTATAAACTCATCTTTCGTCATTATTTAACCTCTCCTTTTTTAATAAATTTATTAACACTTTTTTCGAATTTTAGCCATTCTTCTAACTGTTGTTTTTTCTTTTCTTTACCAGAAACAGTTATGTGATAATATTTTCTTACAGGTCCCTCTTTTGATTCTTCTAAATATGTTTCAAATAGTCCCTCATTGGTTAGTCTTTTAAGTATTGGATAGATTGTTCCTTCATTAACATCAACTATTTTAGAGACAGCTTCTACTAATTCATATCCATACATATCTTTCTTTTCGACCATAACTAAAACCAATAACTCTAAAACCCCTTTTTTAAATTGTGTGTTTATTTCAATCACCTCTTTGTAATTATAGTTTATATCTACTACTCGGCTTTGTCAAGTACTAATTATAACAAATATCATTACTTAAAAAAACTTTGTTTTTCAAAAAAATTATGGTATAATTTTTACATATTAAAAAAGGAAGTAGTTTATTTTTTTTAGCTGCTTCCTTTTTTTTAGGAGATGAAGCTTATGGAAAAAGAAAAAGTAACATTATTCTTTTGTGATATAGTGGGTACCTTTGACTCTGGAAAACTTTTTTTTATTAACAGTATAGAAATAAAAAAATTTGTAGATAATTTAAATAATCTTATTCAATATAATAAAACTGATAAAATTATTTTTTCCTTTGTCACGACTGAAAATTTAGAAACATTACATATAATAGAAGAACAATTTAAACCTTTTTTAAATGATAATATTTGTGTTAACAATCACATATATTATGATGACATACATAATGTTGATAAACCATATGATATTATTATGCGCATTAAAAGTTTAGAATTATTATACGATATTGAAGATATATATTATGCTGATGATACAAAATTTTATCATGACATTTTAAATGATTTGAAAGATTGTTATAACATTAAATATAAAATTACATCTATTATTCCTGGTGATAATGGACTACATGATGTAAATATATTTATTGAAAATTTAGTTAATAATTATGCTAGACAAAAAATAAAAAAATAGTATATCCAAATACTATTTTTTTATACTTAGTAATTTTTCTTTTTCATAATTTAATTCTATAACATTATAATCATTTTTAAGTCCGTCTATAATAACATTCTCGTTATAATTTAAAATTAATTTTTCCTCGTAATTAAATCCTTTTTCGCACCATACAGTCAGTAAACTTATAATAGGGACATTATGAGTAAAAACGGCAATTTTTGAATCTTCATGATTTCGTAGAATTTCTTTCATTATATCTATCATTCTACTTTTTACATCATTTAATGATTCACCACCATCTAATTTATAATCAAAATCATGTTCTTGTAAATTTCTTAAATTAATATTACTATCAGTTAAATTTCCTACTAGACGATTATCTAATCTCTTATCTACAATAAGATCTATATTTAATTTATCAACTAAATATTTAGCTGTATTTATACTAGAGAAAAAAGTAGAAGAATATATTGCATCAATATCTTGCAATTTTTTTCTTTTTGCTATTGTTAAAGCTATTTTTTCACCATTTATTGTCAATGGTTGATACTTTCTTTTTTCATCAAAATCAATATAATCTTTGTAAATTATTTTATCATTCATAAAGCAATTATTACTTATTAAATATATTGTCGTCATATTAAAACACCAATCCTAATATTCCATAACTGAAAATTAACATTATTAATCCAGCTAATACAACACCTAAAATTGCAGTTATTGCAGTTTTTTTCTTATTCATTCCAAGAAGTGCAGCAATTAGACAACCCATCCATGCTCCTGTTCCTGGTAAAGGAATACCAACGAATAAAAATAATCCAAGATATTTAAGAGTTTCAATTTGTTCTTGTTTAGAATGAGCTTTATTTTCACACCATGATATTATTTTATCAAAGAAATTCCATTTTCTTAAAAACTTAAATATTGGCTCTATCAACCAGACAATTATAGGAATAGGTATTATATTTCCAATAAAACAAATTATAAAACTTTCTACAGCTGGAAGCCCTAATAACTTAGCAGCAATTAATCCACCTCTAAGTTCTAATATAGGCATTAAACTAATAATAAAAACTGTAATATATTTGCCAATTAAAGCTCCACCAATTCCTCCAAATAAACTAACCATAAGTTTAGCCATTTTTTCTGTCATACATTTCTCTCCAATTCTTAATAAATTATATCAAATATTATTATTAAAAAAAAGAAAAAAGACATATATTCGTCTTTTTTCTAAAAAGTGTGAGTTTGAGTTTATATTAATTAAATTTTATATAGAGTTATATTTATTTGTTTATTTTAAGTTTCATTTTCTTTTTAATTATATTCATATCACTCTCCTTTCCATGTTTTAAATTCTACTACTTAAAAGTGAAAAGCTAGTGAAGATATTGTGAAACTTATTTGTTAATTTTAAAATAAAATATTGTACCTTTATTTTTTTTACTTTTAACGCCATATTCAAAGTTATGACGAATTAAAATTGATTTTACAATTGATAATCCAACTCCACTACCTACTACATTTCGTTTATGATTTTTTTCATTTTTATAATATCTGTTCCAAATATATTTTAAATCTTTATTAGAAATTCCCTTACCAGTGTCTGATATTTCAACCAAATAATCATTTTCTTCTTCAATAACATTAACTTTGACAATTTTATCATCTCCAGTATAATTGATAGCGTTATTAATTAAATTGTATACAACTTGATTTATTTTTGACTTGTCTGCTTTAACTATAGCACTATTTGGCATATCTAATATGAAATTATAATTTTCTGTTTCTTTTATTATTTCATATTTTTCAATTATTTTTTTTATTTCATTTACTAGATCATATTCTTCAATTTTTAAGAAATCTGCATTCGCTTCTTCTTTTGTCAATTCTAAAATATCATTAACAAGTAATGTTAATCTATCTGTTTCGTCAATTATAATATTTAAATGTTCTGTTCGTTTTTTATCATCTTTATAAGAAATATCTTTAACCATCTCAGCATATGCCCTAATCATGGTTAATGGAGTTTTTAAATCATGGGAAACATTAGCCATCAAGTCTCTTCTTAATTCATCTGTCTTAGATAATTCCATACCAACTTCATTTAAAGTATTTGCTAAATCATCAATTTCTTTGATATCACTTTCTTCGATTCTTAAGTCATAATTGCCATTTCCCAGTTCTTTTGCTTTTGCCGTAATTTTAGTAATTGGTCCTGTTATTTTTTTTGATAAAAAATAAGATACTATAATTGCAATAACCATTACCACAATAATTATGTAAATGAGTTGACTTCGAAGAATAATAGATGTTGTATTAATTTCTTCTATTGGACTAAAAATATAAATTATGCTACTATCTTTTTTTAATCCATACAAAATGCCTTTAGTTTCTAAATTTTTATCTACAATTTCAATTGCTTTAATTTTGGAATAAGATTTCATAATTTTGTTTTTATAAACAGATATATATTTATTTTTCAATTCACAACCATTCATCATAGTATTATAATTTTTATAAAATCCTAAATTTGTATCAATTTGAATACATACATTATACTTATAAGCTAATGATTCAATATCTAATTTTGAATAGTCATTATTATAAATAATATTTGCAACATTATTTGTATTTTTAATTTGATATTTTTTATAAAAGTAATTTAAAAAAATATTCTGAAATACCCATAGTATTAATAAAATTGAAACACTAAAAATAACTAAATAAAAAAGTGTTTTTAAATTAATACTATGTTTTTTTCTATTCTTTGAATTCAAATTTATAACCTACTTTTCTAATCGTTTTAATTAAATCTCTATATTTTCCTAAATTACTTCTTAATGTTTTAATATGTGTATCAATAGTTCGATCATCTCCATAAAAATCATAACCCCATATATTCGAAAGCAATTGCTCTCTTGTTAAAACAATATTCTTATTTTCTACTAAATAAATTAAAAGTTCATATTCTTTAGGTGTTAAATTAATCAATTTTCCTTCTACAAAAACTTCATGAGCATCTAAATCAATAACTAAATCTTCAAAAATATATTTACTTGATTGAATATTTTTTCTATTGGTAATAGCTTTAATTCTAGCAATTAATTCTTTAGGAGAAAAAGGTTTTGTAACATAATCATCTATACCTAAATCAAATCCTAGTAATTTATCGTATTCTTCACTTCGTGCTGAAAGCATTAAAAATGGTAGATTTTTGTTAAATTTTCTTATTTCTTTTACTGATTGATACCCATCCATAATAGGCATCATAATATCCATTATAACAATATCAAAATTATTTTTTTTAACTTTATCAACTGCTTCTTTTCCATTTTCTGCTTCATCATAATCATAATTTTCTAAAATTAAATATTCTTTGATTACATTTCTTATTAACACTTCATCATCGACAATTAAAACATTCATAAAATTACACCTCTAATAGCATATTATAACAAATATGTGATAAATAAATGAAAAAAAACTTAAATATCATTATATTTAAGCTGTTCTTTTATACATATATACTACAGTATATGGATCTTGGACACTAAAAGATGCCCCCCTACAATTTGTACATGTAGTTGTGTTGGATGCTGTTGTTGTAAGACTTAAACTATGTATGTGAAAGTCAAAAGTTGCTCCCAACGATCCTGAACGTTCTCCTAGTACAATTGCATTTGTATTTCCACCAGGTGATACAGAGTATTCTCCATTAATTCCTAAATTGTCTACATAAGATTCGGCTTTAGTCGATCCACTTAATGATGGTATTACATGGTTATGACTAGGAATATTTGCTATGCTCAATGTAACACTTGATGAACCTCCACTTCCTTTTGAAGAATCATTTGTTACATAATTTGTTCCATCATCCCCAACTAAAGTCGTTCCAGATGAATATTTTACCCATTTACCACCAAATTTATCTTGGACCTTTTCTATTGTATCATCTTCTGTTGACATGTATATACTTCCTACGGGATATAAATAATCTGCTAATGCTTTTGCTGATGTATTCTTTATTTCTTCATTTAATGCTACTAATTCTTCCTTGGTATATGAAATAGGTGTTGTTTCATTTGTTTCTTTTGAATTAAATGATACTGTACATTTTGTACTTGTTGCACTCATATCTGCTATATTTATTTGCCAATTTATTGTATCAAATGTTGCTGTTACTCCATTACTACATTCAATACTTTCTACTTTGTAATTTGTCTCATAACTTGGAAATGTATCTGTTTCTTTTCCATCTACTAATACTGCTACTCTTACATCTCCCATTGAGTAGTTTCCTATTTGATTTTTTATTACATCAAATTCTTTTTGCATTTTATATATTGCATAGGATTTTGTTATAACAACTACAATTAGTAAACACATTATTATAGATAGTGATACAATCATATTTTTAGTTGTTATTTTTTTATTATCTTTTTTAAATTTTTGTAACTTTGTCATATCATTAATTCTCCCTACTAGTATATTCTACATTACCAGTATACCCCTCCCCCAGAGGCTCTTGTCAAGAGAAAATAAATATGTTATTATTTATTTAGTGAGAAGCAGGCATTCTTTAAGGACTGATGCTTACCACGTTGTGTAGTTAAGCACCTTTATTCAGGTTTAGAATAAAGATGCTTTTTTGTTACCTTATATTACTTTTATAAGTATATAAAGCAATATAAAAATAATTATAAATAATCTAAAGATTGTTAAATCTTTTTTATCCATAACCAATCACTTTCCTTTA
>JAEDGC010000025.1 GCA_016297695.1 Bacilli bacterium | reverse complement strand
TATTGACGATTATTTTGCTTTGTATTTTTAGTTCACTATGTCTTGACAAAAATCAAATTAAAAAAAAGTTTCAAATTAAAACTTTTTTTAACATTTTAAAATCCATTTATAACAGATATTATTGTTGATAATAAAGAATTCTCCTCTATTTTTAGATGTCTGAATAAAATTAATTGGAATCCTTAATTCTTCTTCTAAATCTAACATTTCATTAAATGATTTTACAAATACTATATCTTTATCATCTAAATTAATATTTGTTTCTAATTCGATTATTACATCACCATAATTTTTTAAAATTCTATTTAATTCTTCATCAAATTTACTTTTTATTTTAATATTAAATATTAGTTTAAAGGTTAAAACTAAAAGTGTTATTGAATAAACAATCATAAGAATTCCAATATCAAATTTAACCATATTTATTGAACGATTATCCTTTGTATGAACTATTTCTTTATGATCATTTTTCTTTGCAGATGTCTCTATAGAAAATGCAAGTTGATTTAAAGGAATTTTAAACTTTTGGGTTTTAGTATCATTAATTTTATTATTTTCTGCAGAACCATTAAGAGAAATATTCATAACTACTTCAACATAACCACTAATTGGAACATTTAAGTCATTTTTAAAATTAACAACTTCATTATTATATTTTTGAAAATCTAAATTAATTTTTTTATTGATATTTATTGAATTTGTATTTGAAATGCTTTCAGAAGTAGGTTCTAAAAGAATGTATTCTTTAGTCCATAAACCTGAATTTTCATTATCACTACTACCTTGATAATTTCCGAAAATTGTAGCTTTTATATCATAAATGTATTCGTAATTACCAGGTTTGATTGCCTCATATAAATAATTAAATTCCAAATCAATTGTATCTACTAAATTAGTAACATAATTATTATTTTTTAACAAAGAGCTTTCATCAATATAATTGTTATCAATTACGTTTACTTTATATTTTGGTGACTGTTCGATGTCATAAGAAATTAAAACTTTTTTTACTGGAGCACTTAAATTTAAACTAATTAAAATCAAAAAAATTCCCACAACAAAAAATACTAAAATCATAGTTTTAATTACTACACGAACCCATTTTTTTAAAGTTCTTCCTGTATTTTCTGTAGCCATGAACTTTACTCCTTACTAATTATTTTGAAAATATTCATTTAGTAAAACGGAAGGATACCCAGCATATTTAACAATAAATTCAATTTTTCCTAGCACTTGAGATTCATCTACTGGTAATTCATCTTGTATTTCATTATTATCTCCTTTTGTAATAAATGTCAATTTTCCCTCATTATTCTTAATTTTTATTATTCTGTGTAAAACAACTCTATCATCTAATCTATATTCAATTATATCATATAGTTTTAATTTTTTGCAATCTTCTTTATTTTTTATAGATTTAACAATAACTAAATCACCACGATAGAATATAGGTTCCATACTTCCAGACATTACCGCAATAGGTTTATAAGCAAAAATCCCAGCGACAAAAAAGCAAAATATTATTAATAATCCAATTAATATGAATCTAAAATACGACATTGTTTTCTTTTCTTTTCTTCTTGATTCTCTATTTGTTCTATTTAAATGGTATTTACTAACATAAAAATAGATTATTATAGGTAAAATTCCTTCAAAAATTGCGGTAAAAAACCAATCCAAATCTGGCTGAATTGGAACTATTATTTTAATTAGAACAAGTGGTAATCTAAAGGCTATGCTTGTTTTACATCCGCCAACTGTTACTAAGTATGTCGCTAAAATATTAGATGTTATTATGGGAAATATTGTAGAAAAGAAATATTTGAAAAATAATTCACTAGAATTCAAATAATAGTTAAGACCAATTATTTCTATATCAGTTACTATCATAATTAAAGTTATTAAAATCAAAAAAGTAATTTTTTTCCCAGAGTGATTAATTAACTTTTCTCTTATTATTTCTTTAAATACTACTATTACTGCAAACATCCAAACATTTTTTAAAATATTAATGATTTTTGTAGAGTAAATATTTTTAGCAAAATCAAATACTAGTCCTGATAAGAAATACAATAATGTATATATAAGCATTCCAATAACTACTATTTGAATTTTATCATTAATTCCTTTATATCTAACTTTTTTATCCTTAAATAAAATAACTGATATTAAAAGAAGTGATAACCAAAACAATGGATTTATATATATGCTATACATGGAAACAATATTTTTGGAAAAAAAACATGTGAATAATATAAATGTTAGTATTAATGTATAAATAATAATTATTTTCTTATCAAAGTTTCTCATATAAATATTCTCCTAAAACAAAATTCCACTTTCAATAATTTTATATTCGTAGCCACTAGGAACCGTAATTTGAAAATCTATTGAAATAGAGCCATTTGATGGTATAATTGCTCTCCATGAAGGCTGTGTAATTTTAACTTGAGTACCTGATTGACTACATGTTGCACTCCAACATCCAGGTATTGATCCATTTTCTCCTACATCAATAATTACATACCAATACTCTACATCCTTATTAGAACTATTAGAAATTGTCAATGTTGTATTAGTTGTAATCATTGTATCTCCCCATTTTTGATTATCATTAGCAGTTACAGTTATAATTTTTTCTTCGTCTGGTACACTAGGTTCTCCACCATTTAAGCATTGTGACATGTCGGCAATCGTTGGGAAAACTTCTATATTTGAATCAAAACCATAAGATGCAACATCTATAATTTGATAATCACTTGTAGGAGCCGTATATGCAACGTCATAACTTATACTGCTACCTGCATCTATTATATTATTATAATTTTCACTTGGATTTTCAAAAATATAAGCATCACCTTCAAAAACTCTATTACAATTATACGAATCATTAATAACAGAATTTTCTGGAAAAATCAAATACGATCTCCATCTATTAACATATTTTTCACCAACATTTGTTATTTTTATCATTGCGTGAACTTTATAGCCATTATTTGTATCATATATTTCATATGTAATTTCATGTTCAAATTTCTTATAACCATTAAATTTATGAATATCACATTCTTCATTGCCAGTATTTAATCTAACTATACCCTTTATATTTAGTTTTTGAGATAGCAATGCATAGCCAGTAGAACACACAAAAAAGATTGAAATTATAAATATAATAATAAATATTTTTTTATTATTTTTTTTTCTTCTTCTCGATTTTAGCCTTCTCATTAAATCACCCGCTAGTATATGATATTATTTTATCATATCTTTTTAAAATTTATAAAAATAATTATATATAAGAAAAAAAGACAACAAACTTTGTCGTCTCTAGATTGAAATTGTATTATTAAGCTTGTTCATAATCAAAATTAATTACTGCTGTTTTTTCAGTTACTGCTGGAACTTCTTCAGCAGTTGCTAACCATTCAACAGTTACTGTATATTTATGAGTTGCACTTGCGGCTAAAATTGCAGCATTTTCTGATGCAGGTGTAACAGTAAATTTAATATCTGTTGGGTCTGCAGCATTAATAGTAGCTAAATCTGTAATTTCTTTTAATTCAGCTTCAATAGTTCCTAAATTTGTTACAGTAATATCATATACAGCTTTATCACCAGGAGCTCCTAAAGTAACATCAAATTTTGCTCCAGTACTACCTTCACCTACCACTGCTTCCTCAGGATCAAATGCTTGAGTAGAAGCAGTTGAAGAAATATTTGATGAACCTTCATTGAAACTAATATCTGTAATTCTGACTTTCCATTTAGCATCACCAATTGTTGCTTTTCCATTAACTGTTAATCTTTGAGCTAATGCAGCATAACCTACTGCCATAACTACAATTGCAAATACTAAAGCAACCATTAATACATTTCTTACATCTCTTTTTCTTTCCATTATATCCTCCTCTATCATAAGTTAATGATAACAAAAATTAGTATATTGTGCAATGATATATTAAAAAAAAGTGTAAATTACTTTACTACTTTTTCTTTACATTTTTTTTAGTATTTTTATCTTCAGTATCTAATTTATCCATAATATCTTGTAATACTTGGCGTGCTTTATTTTTTACCTCATTAGCTGCCTTTTCTACAGATGGTTCAGCTTTTTTCTTAGCCAACTTAACAATTTCGTCAGCTTTTTTCATTATTGCTTGGCTTTTTTCTTTAACAATTTCTTTAGCTTTTTCTTTGTCAAGATCTTTTAGTTCATTTTTAATGTCTTCAACCATTTTATCAAAATCAACATCTTTTGCTTTTTTTACTAATTCATCCATTTTTTTCTTTAAATCAGCTCTAGTTTTTGAACCTTTTTGTGGTGCAAATAATAATGCGATGCCTGCACCAACTGCAGCTCCTGCTAAAAATTTAGTAACATTCTTTTTCTTACTCATCTTTATCTTCACCTTTCTTTTTTTTACCGATAAATATTTTTGAAAATATAGAACTTATAACTTCTACTGCTCTATCAGTAATCATTGCCAATTTATCGGTAGTAAAATCAATTATTGAAAAAACACTATTTAATGATTGAACTTTATCATTAACATCATCCACTACTTTTTCAACTTTGTTAATCGTTATAATTGATTTTATACCTAATATTATTCCGATTACTAATATTATTATTAACAAAAAATAAATAACTATAGGTAAAAATTGTAATAAGAATTCCATTATTCTTCGTCCTCTCTATTTTCATACATAGAATCTATTAATTCAAAAAGATCATTTTCTAATGTATCATTAGAAATTTCATCTTGTGTATCTTCTAGTTCTTCGGGAACAATTTCTTTTATATCTTCTTCTATTACTTCGTCATCCTCGAACGTTTCTTCTAAAACATCTTCTTCATAGTTAGCTTTTTCAACACGAGAAGGTATTTCCATTTCTTTTGTAACATCTATTTCTGCATCAATAGTTTTATCAAGTAATTCCTCTAAATTTGTTATTTCTTTTTCTTCATTATCTATAATTTCTTCTTTTTTTACTTCCTCATAAAATTTATCAATTGGCTCTGATAAAGTAGATTGTAAATCTTCTTCCAAAGTGCCAAAAGCTTTCTTTCGAACACTATCGACATCCAATTTTATAGTTTTCTTTTGATCCATTTCATCTCTAGTTACAACATCTTCTTTTTTATAATTTTTATCTAATATACCATATACTGGTGAAATAACTGGTGAAGGCTTAAATGCTTTTTTTTGAGTTTCATTAACATTTTTCATAATTCTTGTTGAAGTGTAATCTTTTCTACGTGAATTATCAAAATTATTAGTTACTCTTCTTTTTTCTGTTTCACGCTCATAAGTTCTTGGTAATTCTTCTTTTTTCTTTGGCACAAAATCATCAAATTCTTCTTCGTCAAAAACAGGAAAATCAAAAGTTTTTTCAGCTTTAAATAACTCTCTATCTGTTTCTTCTTCAAAATCATATTTTTCCTTTTTTGGCTCTTTTGTTATTTTAGGAATTTCCATAGTATTTTTTGAAATAGTTTTAACTTTTGGTTCTTCTACAGTTTCTTCAATTTCTTCTTCCTCAAATAAAACATTTTTTAGTTTATTTAATAATCCCATTTTAAACACCTTCCTAGTTTATAAAATCATTATCGTGATTATCATTACTTTCGTAATTATCATATTTTTCCACATAATTTAAATAATTACTTTCTGTTTCAGCAGTTTCAAATATATTAAATTCTTCATTACTAAAACTCAATTTATTATTCCCTAATAGATTTTCTAGTACTATATCATTATACTCAATGCTAGATAAAATGCTTATAGCATTTGCAATGGTTTTATTTATATCTTTATCTTCTACCATTACTTCTATTTTAGCATAATTATACATAATTTCAATTAAATATTTTTTATTTTGAAATTTTTTTATTTCTAAATAACCAAATTTATCGTCATATTTTAATACATTAGAATAATAAGCACTTGTTTTTTTTATATAATTAAACCTGACTTTATTATAATAACTCAAAACATCAACATACATGTAATACTTATAAGTATCATCAGATAAAATTTCATTATAATCATTTTTATTTAAAGATTTTACCCCTTTTGGAAGATAGTATTTATAACCATTTCTTTGGGTATTATAAAATTTTAATTCACTATTTAATGAATCAGTTAATATCTCATCTATACTACTTTTATTTACATTGATACAACCACATACCATAAAACATAGTACTACTATCAAGAATATCCTTTTCATACAATTCTCCTCTATGTTTAACAATTATATCAAATTTATTGTTAAATTTAAATAGTAAGTATTAAAAAAAATGATGCGTTTAATCATCATTTTTTAATATTTTTTTTATCTTACTCTTAATTCTTTGAATAGTATTATCAATTTGTTTAGGATTCTTATCTAATATTTTTGATATATCTTGGTAATTTTTACCGTTTAACATAAGTTTAAAAACTTCATATTCTTGACTAGATAATGATAATTTTATATTATTTAATAATTCTTTATAATTTTCATCATTAGTTATGTTATTAAGTGGATCATTTTTTAAGTTATCTGATAATAATTCTTTCAATGGTAAATCTATTCTACTTTTTTGATAGTCTAGTGATAAAGATTGTAAAATCATCTCATTTTTTTTAGTCTTTGCCTTAATTAAAGTTTTTTGAAGTTTTCTATCAACACATATTGTAATAAATGTCGGCAAAGATGCATCTTTCTTTTCGTCAAAAGAATTTATTGCATCAGTAAATCCAACTAAAGCTTCTTGATATAAATCACTATATTCTATACCTAACTTTAAGGATGACATTATATATTTTTTTATAACTATGTCAATTATATATTTATATTTTTTAAATAAAATATCCTTTGCATCTTCATTACTTTCACAAATCATACTACATAACTCACTATCTGAATATTCCTTGTAGTCCATTATTTTTCTCCAATCATCGCAAATACTAAAATTCCAGCTGCAACGCTAGCATTTAAGCTATTTACTTTTCCTTTCATTGGAATTGATATTATTTCATCACTATTTTTAATAACTAAATCTGATATACCTCTACCCTCATTACCAATTACCAAACATTTTTTACCCGAATAATCAACAGTTCTATAATCTTTTCCATCCATATCAGCAGAATAAATAAAAAAGTTGTTATTTTTTAATTTTTTTATTGCTTCATTAATATTTGATACTAATATTATTTTAACTCTAGCCAAAGCTCCAGTACTTATTTTCATAACAGTTTCATTAACTCTCACACTTCTATCTTTTGGGATAATTATTGATTGTACACCTGCAGCTTCACAATTCCTAATAATTGCTCCAAAATTATGGGGATCTTCTAAATGATCTAAGATTACAACAAAATCTTCATCAAAAGCACTATTTAACTCGGAGTAATTATATTCATCTATTTCAATTAAAACACCTTGATGGTTACCATGAATTTTTTTATCTAGAATATCATTATCAATCAATTCAAATTTAATTTTATTTGCTTTTAAATATTCAAAAATAGAACTGTCTTTAATTGTTTTACTTATCATTACTTTTCTAATATCTTTTGGATTTAATTCTTTTAAAGTGTTTCTTCCATAAGCCAACATAATATCTCCCCTTTTTGAAAGATATTATAGCACATTTTTACTTAATATTGAAATTTTTTTAAAAAAATCACAATTTTAAATAATTGTGATTTTTAGATATTACTTCTTAATATCGTTAGTAAATTAATACTAGATTGATTATCAAGAATAACAATGTACAAGTAATACCTGTGTACATGTTATTATTATTTACTTTTCTATTGTTTTTATTTGACCTGTTTTTTCCAATTTTTCTTGTTCATAATTTTGATTTAATGCCATACCTATTGTAAAAATATAGGCTAAGAAATAAACCCACAACATTAAGATGATAACATTACTTAATCCACCATAAAAGATATTATAGTGTGCAAAATTTGTTATGTAATAGGAATATAAGTATGTTGCAAGTACCCAAAAAATTGAAGTAAACAAAGCTCCCTTATTTACATAAGAACTAGGAATTTTCCTATCAGGAGCCATTGTATAAATAAGTTTTATAAAGAAAAAGATAATAAACCAAGCAATTGGTCCTTTTAAGACATTAATTATTAATGATATTTGATTAGTAATGTTCTGATTTAGATTAACATAAGCAATCATTTCAATTACTTTATTACCAAATACTGGTACTATCAAAATAAATAGAAATAGTAATACCAACATAAATGTTATAATTATTGCTTTCAAACGTCTTTTAAAAAAACTTGAATTCTTTATACCATAAATAGTATTAGAGGTAACAATTATTGATGATGCTCCATTACTTGCAATATAATAACCAATAATCAAAGTAATATAAAATCTTTTTGATAAATTTACTCCACTAACTATTGGTACAATCATTTGTGAAATAGATTCATTAAATGCTTTAGTAATAAAATTAGAAATAAAGTCAATCGGTAAATTCAAGAAGGAAGCACCATAACTTACTAATGTAACTATAGGTACAACAGAAAGTATTAAGAAAAACGCAAGTTGTCCTGGAAGTAAAACCATTTCTGGTCTATTAATGACTTTCCAAAATTTTCTTATAAAAACTATAAACTTTTTTTTAAAATTATTCATCTTTTTTCTCTTCCTTTTGAATTTTAACTTGTTCTACTGCTTCATTTGTAGCATCTTCCACACTTTTAACATCATCAGTTATCATACTATAACCAATTGATACACCATTATCATATGGTAACTTTTTAAATTCTTTATTTAATTTGTGAATATAACTTGTTATTTGTTTTGCCTCATATCCTACTAAATAAATCAAAAACTCATTTCCATCAGTTCTTATTATATCAGTATTATCAAGTTGAGTTTTAATCAGAATATTAGCAGCAGCTTGAATTTGAATATCTCCTTTTTCATATCCTAAAGTATCATTAATTTCTTGTAATTTATTCAAATCTAATACTATAACTGCTTGTGGGTAAATAGTATTATTATTCCAATTTTCTAGATTTTCATTTAAGTAATTTCGATTTTTTAAAGAAGTTAATTGATCTATAAAACGCATTTTATCTTCTTTTTTTATTTTTTTAGCTATTTTAATTTTTTTACTTTTCTTATAAAGAACTAAAAATATAATTATAAATATTGTTAACAATAATAATATATATTTAGCCAAAGTTCCTAGTAATGTTCCACTTTGTTTAGTAACATAATAATTATTTAATCCACTATATTGTAACTGATTATTATCAAGTATTTCAAAATATTTATTTAATAATTTATTAAAATTAGAATCTATTCTAACACGATATTTATAAGTGTTATCTATATTTTGTTTATATCTAACACTATAGTCTTTTAATAACGTATTTTTATAGCTTTCATATTTATTAATATCAATTGCAATACTTTTTTTAGCTTTAACTATCTTTTTAAGTTCTTTTTTTGAATTATAAGTTTTCAAACTTATATTTGTATTATCTTTAAGATAGTTATAAATTTTTGAATCTTCTTCAACATAAATTTCTTTGTTTTCTATACTATTTAATGAATTAACAACTTCACTATTACTTTGATGCATAATTATAGCAATTGGAACGATAATTCTTGATGAAATACTTTCATAATTGCTTGTTAATTTATAATAATCAAAATAAATGTTTATTTTATTATTATCAATGGCTTTTTGTAATTTTTCTAATTTATTATATTTTATAAAATCAATTTTAATATCTAATAAATCAGCGAATTTTTTCATATAAATTGCATTTGTTCCACCAAATGTAGAACCGCCCAAAATCTCATAGGGATCATTATTTACAAATCCATAAGTATAATTTGTTGCTCTTATCTTATCAATATCAGCTTCTGAAATATTTAAGCTTTTTAAAAGTAGATTCAATTCATTTTGATTAAATGAATTATCATAATTTTTTTTCTTCCAATTTATAAAATATTTACTTAAAATACTTGGAAGTTCTGTATTATCGCTATTAATTCCATAATAAATTTTAGCATCAGATATATGGTAAATAATATTAAAATTATTTGTTATTATTTCTTCTAAACACATTATTTTAGGAACTATTATGTAATTAAGTTCATCACTTTCTTTGTATGTTTTAATTAATTCTTCCCTAGTTTTGTATAAAACATATTCATTTTCATCAAAATATTTTTCGATATAACTTTTATATTCTTCTTGAATACCAATTTTATTATTTTTTAATTCATTTATATCATTAATAATTTTCTCACTTTTATTTACTAAAACAAATTCATCATCATAAAAGCTTTGAAAATTTTCTTCTGATAAAGAGTAACCTAAAAACGTACCACTAGCTTGCTCATTTGAATTATAAGTAACGGGATTTATATTAATATTATAATCCTCACTAATAGAATTTAAAAAATCGAAAAATAAACCTGTTCCATCTTTACCAAAAATATTTAAATCATTAATAACATTAACACTTATAACGTTATTCTTGTTAGAATTTAACCATTGTTTTTCGGCAACACTTAATCTTTGTTTGTCATTTAAAATATTTAATCCAATTATAATTCCAACTGTCAATAATAAAATGGATAAAAGTATTATTATAATCAACTTTTTCTTTTTCATATTCACTACCTTATTCTTCACTAACAGGAGTATTATTATTCCATACTAAACCTGTTCCATTTATATTTTTTGCACCCATTATTGAAAAACCGGCACTAGATTCAGTTGCATCTTGTGTTAATGAATAATTTAAATCATAAAACTTTAATTCTTCTTCACTAAATAATTCAACTGTATTCAAAGCTTTACCTTCAGCTTCTACTAATGTTATCTCATTTGTAAAATTTATATTTATATAAATTATTTTGCCAATTTGTCTAATATTACAATCGGCAATTTTTTCATCTTCTTTTACTTTACTTTCTAATTCAGATATTCTTGATACTTCAACATTTTTTATACCTTCTAGTCTATCCCCATATTTGTCTTTAGAAGTTCCTAAAAAATAGTCAATTACAACCATTAGTATTAGAATTATGCATACTATTAAAATAGTAGTTAGGACAAATAACACCCTATTTTGATTCCAACTATTTTTTAATTTTTTTATTATTTTTTTCATTTTATCACCTAACCTAAAGTATATTAATTATACTATATTATATTAAATTTATCAATTTATTAATAATAAAAACTGGAAGCGCTATTTTCCAGTTAATCTATTTATTTCACTTAAGATTTTATCATTATCCCATATTTCTATATCTAGGCTTCTAGCTTTATCAGCTTTACTACCAGGGTTTTCACCAACTATTACATAATTTGTTTTTTTACTAACACTTTCACTAACTATTGCACCATAACTTTCGAGAATTTTTTTGATTTCATCTCTAGAATAATTATCGATTGTCCCTGTAATAACAAATTTTTTATTTGTTATTAATTCATCATATTTTTCAGCTTCACCTAAATACTCAAAATTAAGTCCTAAATTTTTTAATTTTTTTATTAATTCTAAATTTTTTTCATCTTTAAAAAATTCAAATATGTTTTTACCAAGAGTTGGTCCAATGTCTTTTATTTCTATTAATTCTTCATAACTTGCATTCATTATGTTTTCTAAATTTTTATATTTTTTAGCCAACATTAATGCGGTTTTATCACCAATTCCAGATATTCCAAGACCAAATAATAATCTTTCAACACTTCTTTTTTTGCTGTTTTCAATAGCATCAAGCAATTTATTTATACTTTTTGTTCCATATCCTTCAAGATTTTCCAAATCTTGTTTATGTTTATCTAAATGATATATATCTTCAACAGATTTAATATAACCAGTGTTAAAAAAGTCTTCTATTATTTCATCACCTAGTCCATCTATATCTAAGGCATGTCTTGATGTAAAATGAATTAATGCTTCAATTTTTCTAGCAGGACAATGAACGTTGGTACAAAAATAATCAACTTGGCCTTCTTTTTTCACAAGATTAGTCCCACAAATTGGACATTTATCAATCATTTTAAATGGTTTTTCACTACCATTTCTTCTTTCAAATAAAACTCTTACTACTTCTGGTATAACATCCCCTGCTTTTCTTATTACTACTGTATCACCTATCATTAAATTTTTTTCTTTAACGTAGTCTTCATTATGAAGAGTTGCACGTTTAATAGTTGATCCCATTACTAAAGTAGGTTCTAAAACTGCATTAGGGGTAATTCTACCAGTACGCCCAACTGTAAAGATTATATCTGTTAATTTAGTATACACTTCTTCAGCAGGAAATTTATACGCAATTGCCCAACGAGGATATTTAGATGTAAATCCTAATTTTTTTTGAATATCTAAATCATTTACTTTTATTACTATCCCATCAATAGCATATTCTAAACTTTTTCTTTTTTCTCCCATTTCTTTAATAAAAGAAATAATTTCGTCAATATTTTTAACAATTCTATTATTAGGATTTACCTTAAATCCTAAATCTTTCATAAAATTTAAGGCTTCCATATGGGTTTTAATTCCATAATCCTCTGGATTAGGTAAATGATAAATCCAAGAATTTAATTTTCTTTCAGCTGCTATTTTACTATCTAACTGTCTTATTGAACCACTAGCTGCATTTCGCACATTTTGAAGTAATGGTTCATTATTTTTTTTACGTTTTTCATTCAACTTTTCTAAGGTTTTAAAGTCCATATATATTTCACCACGAACTTCAATATCTATATCTTTATTAAGCTTTAATGGTATAGATTTAATTGTTTTAACATTATGTAAAATGTTTTCACCAACTAAACCATTACCACGCGTAGCTGCTGATATAAGAACTCCTTTTTCATATTTTAATGAAACAGATAAACCATCAATTTTTAATTCACAAACATATTCTGGATTAAAATTTTCTTTTTGGATTTTTTCACCAAAATTAATTATTTCTTCTTCACTAAAAACATCAGGTAATGAAAGCATTGGTATGTTATGTCTAACTTTTTCAAATCTTTCAATTACTTCTCCACCAACTCTTTTAGTTGGACTATCAACTTTAGCATATTCTGGATATTTTTCTTCTAAAATTTCTAATTCTCTTAAATACTTATCAAATTCTTGATCCGTAATCTTTGATTTATTTAAAACATAATAGTTATAATTTGCCTCATTTAAAATACTTGTTAATTCTTCTATTCTTTGTTTTACATTTTCCATATAAATCACCTTTTAATATGTTGCAACTTTTTTTAAGCTTTTATGATTTTTCATTAGTTTTTTTACACCAACATTATTATTAAAAGCTATTGTTACTATTAATTTATCACAGCTAATAACTACACCTTTTCCATAAGTATCATGGTTTACTATATCTCCACTCTTATATTCAATATCTTCCTCATTATACATATCTTTTTTATCTATTTTTTTCATTTCTTTAACTGAATTTTCTGACTCTTCAATATATTTTTCATCTATTTCTTTAATAAATCTTGATGGTTGATTGATGTTCTCTTTACCATATAACATTCTTCTTTTAGCATTAGTTAAATAAAGTTTTTCACGAGCCCTTGTAATACCAACATAGCAAAGTCTTCGTTCTTCTTCAAGCCCACCTTCTTCAACAAAGGAATTTTGATGTGGAAAAATACCTTCTTCTAAACCTATTAAAAATACTATATCAAATTCAAGGCCTTTAGCACTATGAATAGTCATCAACGTCACTTCATCATTTGTTTCTTTATGTTCAGACATATCAGCTACTAAACTTATTTCCTCTAAAAAATCACCTAAATTTACACTACCAGTTTGTTCTTCAAAACTAGCTGTAATACTTTTAAATTCTTCCAAGTTTTCAAGTCTTAATTCAGCTTCTAAACTGCCTTCGGCTTCGTAATTTTTACGAATACCTGATTTATCTAAAATATCATCAATCAACTCAGTCAATGATAACGATTGGCTATCTTTTCTTAATTCTAGTATTAAATTTTTAAATTCTAGCTCTTTACCACTTTCAATAGCATCAAACATTGATACATTCATAGCACGTGCCATATTTTCGATATTATTAATTGTGGCTTCGCCGATTTTTCTTTTAGGAACATTTATTATCCTTCTTAAGCTTATTTCATCATCACTATTTAATATTAATCTTAAATAACAAATTAAATCTTTTATTTCTTTTCTTGAGTAAAAATAAAAACTTCCAACTACTTTATAAGGTAAATTAGCTTTTAAAAATTGTTCTTCAACAACACGAGCTTGACCATTAGTTCGATAAAAAATTGCTATATCTTTCTTTCTATATCCTGATTCTATTAATTTTTTTATTTCACTAATAATTAAATCAATTTCATTTTTTTCATCATATGCTCTCAAATATTTAACTTTAACACCATCGCCTTTAGAACTCCATAAATTTTTTTCTTTTCTTTCTTTATTATTTTTTATTACAGAATTTGCAGCATTTAAAATATTTGATGTACTACGATAGTTTTCTTCAAGAGGGATAACTACTGCATTTTTATAATCTTTTTCAAAATTTAAAATATTTTTATAATTAGCCCCTCTAAACATATATATTGACTGATCTGGATCACCTACAATGAAAATATTTTGATGTTTACTTGCAAGTAATTTTGTCAATCTATATTGTACTTCATTAGTATCTTGATATTCATCAATTAGAATATATTTATATCTATCTTGGTATTTTTCTAATACTTCAGGATATTTATTAAATAATTTAACTGGTAATAGTAATAAGTCATCAAAATCTACACTATTATTATTTTTTAAAACATTAATGTACTCTTTATAAACTTCATAAGCTATTTTTTCTGCTGGAGTATTAAAAAACTTTTCAATTTCTGCAATACTCATATTTTCATTTTTAATAAAACTTATTCTATTTCTTATATAAGCTGGAGAACAATCTTTAGAATCAATATTTTTATCCTTCATTATTCTTTTAATAACAGTACTTACATCATCACTGTCTAAAATAGTAAAGTTTCTATCTAAACCTAGCAAATTATAATTTTCTCTAATTATTCTAACCCCAAATGAGTGAAAAGTTCCAACAAATGCATTATTATTTGGCACAATTAGTTCTAATCTCTCACGCATTTCTTTTGCTGCTTTATTAGTAAATGTAATTGCTAAAATATTATAAGAATTTACGCCATTATCTATCAAATTTGCTATCCTTGTTGTTAATACTTTTGTCTTACCACTTCCAGCACCAGCAATTACTAGACATGGACCATCCATGTGTAATACTGCTTGTTTTTGTTTATCGTTTAATTTATCTAAATAGTCCATTTTATTTACCATCCTCACTTTATTTATTATAACAAATATTATCACTTATAAAAAGAAAAAAAATACAACATAGTATTTTTAATCTAAACTTTTAATAGCATCTTTTATAGTATTTATTGATTTTGTTAATTTTGCTTCTTCATCCAAAGTAAGGGGAATAAAAATTTTCTCTTTTACACCCTGGCTACATACAATTGCTGGTGTTGAAATACAAACATCATTTTTTTTATCATAACTTGAAACTGGTAAAATTATTTTTTTATCTTCTAATATAGCATTAGTTATTTTTACTAAACACATTCCAATACCATAGCAAGTAGCACCCTTTTTCTTTATTATTTCATAAGCAGAGTTTTTAACATCATCCTCTATTTTCTTTTGATCTTCATAGGATAAAAAATTATGAATTTTTGAAAGCCCAATTGATACAGTACTCCATGGGACAAATTCACTATCACCATGTTCCCCAATTACAAAAGCATCTATATCTTCTGGACTAACATTTACCTTTGTACTAATCATGTATCTTAATCTTGATGTGTCTAAAGTCGTTCCAGAACCAATTATTCTATTTGGTGGCAACTTAGAATATTTTAATGTTAAATATGTCATAACATCAAGGGGATTAGTTGCTACTAAAAATATACCGTCAAATCCACTTTTCATAACTTCATCAACAATACTCTTAAAGATAAAACTATTTTTATTTATTAAATCCATTCTAGTTTCACCTAAAGCTTGATTAGCTCCAGCTGCAAGTACTACAATCTTTGCATCTTTACAATCACTATAATGACCTGATATAACTTCAATTTTAGATGGTGAATATGATAAACAATGATTTAAATCCATTGCTTGACCTTCTGTATATTCTTTATCTAAATCAATAAGAACTAACTTATCCACATAAGTTTTTTGGTTTAATAAAGCATATGAATAAGCCATACCAACATTTCCACAGCCAACAAGTACTATTTTATTTTTCATATATATTATCCTCTATTCTAAAAAAAGAAGCAAAAGCTTCTTATAAAAAATCAAATATTTCAATACTTTTTTCTAATTTTTCAACTAGATCTTTTGTATCATATTTATTAAATATTTCCACAAAATTTGAATTGTCCATCAAAAACATATCATAATATTTGCTAAATATTTCTTTATAATTAGAAACACCCAAATCCTTAATAAAATTTATATTTTGTGTTACCAATTTATAGTTTTCTTTTAATAAATCTATAACTTTAGTTGGTGCACTTTCATTTATACTTTCTATTTCTTCACTAGTAAACCCTATATTCTTTAAATAATCCATTATCTTGCTCCTCTACCAATATTGAAATCTTCTATACTTAATGATTCTTCAATTTCAGAAGAAGCAATCATCTCTCTTGTTTTTAAATGTTTTTGTAAATTTGCAACGTTTACAATGCCTTCTTGAACTACATCTGATTGTGACATTGCATCTCTTAATTCGTTTACTTCGTATAGATAAAATATAACATGATTTTCTAAATGTTGAGCAGGATTTAATCCAAATTCATTTCTTAATACATTAATATTTGCTTGCATATTTAAAACCTCCTTAATATGCCATTAATGGAACATTTTTAGGGTCCATCCCATTACTTGTTAACAATGCTATTGCATTATTTAATTTTTCAGTTGTATATTTAACCAAAATACTTGGATTTAAATATATGTCAATAGGTTCCTTTCCAATATTTAATAATATTTGAATTTTTTCAATTAATTCTTTATCGTAAAGAAGTGATGCATGATCTGTAAAAATATCTAAATCAATATTTTTTTCTTTTATTAATTCAACATTTTTTTGCATAGTTTCTTTATCAAAATTGTTTTTTAATTCATCTAAATCTTGACTTGAAAATTCTAAATAATTAAATCCTAAAGATGTAAGATAATCTTCTAATGATTCATTATTTGAAGCATCTTCAAAAATTTCATTATTTTCTTCTACTGGAATATCTTCTATTACAAATGGATTGAAAATAGCTTGTTCTACTATAGGTTCTTCTTCTATTTCAGGAGCTACTGATTCTTCAATATTTACTTCTTCAATTGGTTCAATAATTTCTTCTTCGATTTTTTCATCTTCTATAACAGCATCTTTTGCTTCATTGATAACATCTGAAATTGATTTACCAGCAACATCAACATTATTAAGTTTACTATCATAAATAAACAATGAATCTTCTGGGAACATTAATATTTTAGCTGCTTCTCTTTGTTCTTCTTCTGAAAAATCAAATTGTTCTAATAAACTTGTTATTGAATCTCTAGTAATATTAATCTTTCCATTTAAAGCTAAATCAAAATATTCATTTAATTTGTCTTGGTTAGCCATTGCTGAATCTTTTCTAATACCTAATTCTTGAATAGTTGTAATAGCATTATTCATTTCTTCTTCAACTGCTACCAATTCTTTTTCACAATTTTTTTGCTCGTTAGAAACTTTATCAATAGTTTTAGGTAAATTTTCTTTAACTTTTTCTAATAAATCTTCTGGATCAAAATTAATTTTTAAAGAGTCTAAAACTGTTGCAAATTCATTTTTGTCAATTCCACCTAATACTTCTTTTAATTTTTCTCCTTGATTTTCTAATTCTTCATATTGAGTTTCTAATTTGGCAATTTTATCTTGTAAATCACCCTTTTCCTCAGTAGTTCTCTTTAAAGTTTTTTCAGCCTTTTCTTTTTGTTTATCCATTTCTACTAGTACTACACTATCTTTTCCTCTAAGATTATACAATTTGTCAAGTAACTTTGTTGTTTCCAATGACAATGTTTTCATCCTAATCACTCCTTGCTATTCTATATGAATTATAGCAAATTAGATTTAAAATGTAAAGAATGTATTTATTATTTATTTTATATTTGCAATAATGTAAATTTTGTAGTATAATGCCAACTTTTAACATTAATTTTTTTTATACATATAATAAAGAGAAATAAAAGGAGGAATTATTTTGAAAAAAAGAATTATTATTTCAATTATTAGTTTTTTAATTATTTTTATTGGTATTTTAACTTTTGTAAAATTCACTTCAAATAAAAATAAAGATTTAACTAAAGTAAAATTAGCAGAGGTTACACACAGTGCTTTTTATGCACCATTATACGTTGCAATTGAAAATGGATATTTTAAGGATGAAGGAATTGACCTAGAGGTAATCCTAACACCTGGCGCTGATAAAGTGGCTGCTGCAGTATTATCTAATGATGTAAATATCGGATTTGCAGGACCAGAATCTGCAATATATGTTTATAACGGTGGTGAAAAAGATTATATAAAAACTTTTGCTGGCTTAACTAAAAGAGATGGACAATTTATTGTATCAAGGGATAAAAATTTTAAATTAGAAGATTTGATTGGAAAAGAAGTTTTAGTTGGAAGATACGCTGGAATGCCTTCACTTAATTTTATAAATGCATTAAAAAATAATAATATTGATATAAATAAAATTAAGTTAAATTATTCAGTAGAATTTGCAGCTCTTTCAGGTTCATTTATTTCTGGAGTTGGAGATTATGTAAATCTATTTGAACCAAATGCAACAAATATTGAAAAAGAAGGATATGGATATGTTGTTGCAAGTGTTGGAGAGCTTTCTGGTGAGGTTCCATATACAGCATTCTATACTCGTAAAAGTTATATTGATGAAAATAAAGAATTATTAGTTAAGTTTACTAATGCTATAGCAAAAGGCCTTACTTATGTAAAAGAAAATAACTCTGAAAAAATTGCTGATGTTATATTACCACAATTTCCAGATATATCTAAAAATTCACTTGCTACTATTATAGATAGATATAAAAATTCTGATTCTTGGCTAAATAACCCTTATATAAGTGAAGAATCATTTAAAAATTTAGAAAATATCATGATGGATGCAAATTTAATAGATGAATATGTTCCATATGAAGATTTAATAAATAATTTGTATAATGAATAAAATCTTAGAAATTAAAAATCTATCTAAAACTTATAATACTAAAGATGGAGAAATTAAAGCTATTGAAAATATTAGTTTAGATGTTTATGAGGGAGATTTTATAGCCATAGTTGGTACTTCTGGTTGTGGTAAATCTTCCCTTTTAAATATTTTATCTGGATTAGACGATGATTATGAAGGTTCTTATAAATTTAAAGAAAATATTACAACAAGTTATATGTTGCAAACAGATTGTTTATTTAACTGGTTGACTATATTTCAAAATTGTAAAATTGGACTAGATATTAAAAAAGATTGTTGTAAAGATAAATTAAATAAGATAAATGATTTATTAAAACTTTATAATCTTGAAGAATTTAAAGATAAAAAACCAAATAGTTTATCAGGAGGAATGAGGCAAAGAGTTGCTTTAATTCGTACTTTAGCTACAAATCCTGATATATTATTATTAGATGAACCATTTTCGGCATTAGATTACCAAACTAGACTTGCCATATCAAATGATGTATATAAAATGATTAAAAGAGAAAAGAAAACTGTTATCATGGTGACACATGATATATCAGAAGCTATTAGCTTAGCCAATAAAATAATAGTATTATCCAAAAGACCTTGTACAATAAAAAATATTTATGATATTAAATTAAGTAATTCTAGCAATCCAATTGAAAATAGAAAAGCAAAAGAATTTCCATATTATTATGAAACTATTTGGAAGGACTTAGATGTAAATGTCACTTAAACAAAAAAAATATTTAAAAAAATTAAAAAAAGAAAAAATATATGTTTTGTTATGTCAAATAACAATAATAACATTTTTTCTAATTATATGGGAATTTTTATCAACTAAAGATTTTATTAACCCTTTTATATTTTCTAAACCAACCATTATAATAAAAACTATCCTTAATTTATATTTTAATTTTAACCTTTTGAACCATATTTTTACTACTCTTTATGAAGTAATAATAGCATTTTTATTAGGTATTTCGTTAGGATTTTTAATTGCTTTATTTTTGTATAGTTTTAAATTTGTAGCAAAAGTTGTAGACCCATTTTTAACAATGTTAAATTCATTACCTAAAGTTGCTTTGGGACCAATAATAATTATTTGGGCTGGCGCTAATGGCAAATCCATAATTGTAATGGCTTTGCTTATAAATTTAATAGTAAGTATAATTACTATTTACAATGGCTTTATTCAAACAGATAAAAACAAAATTAAATTATTAGAATCATTTAATGCATCTAAGTTACAAATAATTTTTAAATTAATAATACCTAATTCTTTGGTAACAATTATTTCATCTTTAAAACTAAATATTTCAATGTCTCTTATTGGTGTTATAATGGGAGAATTTTTAGTAAGTAAATCTGGTATTGGATATCTCATAATTTATGGAACTCAAATATTTAATTTAAATATTGTAATGAGTGGAATATTAATTCTTATAATTATTTCATATGTTTTATATAAAATTATATCAATTATTGAAAATAAATTATTAAATTAAAGCTATATTTTATAGCTTTTTATATGCTAAAATTTTAAAAAACTGACACGCTAATTAAAATTTAGATGTCAGTCCTAGAATTTTATATTGTTTAATCATTTACTTTATAAATGTAAAATGCTAATTATCAATTATTTTTGTAATATTTGATAATACTTATTATTTTCAATTAATTCTTTATGTTTTCCTTTACCAACTAATTTACCTTTATCAATTACTATTATTTCGTCTGCCATTTTCATTAATTGAGGCTTATGAGTTATCATTAATATAGTATGATCTTGTTTCAAATCCTTAAGTATATTAATTATTTGTTTTGATGTATTCATATCAAGAGATGAAGTAACCTCATCAAATAATAATACTTCTGATTTAGACAATAATGTTCTAGCAAGAGCAATTAACTGTTTTTGACCACTAGATATATTCTCTGCATCACTAACTAATTTAGTATTATATCCATTTTTTAAACTCATAATATAATCATGAATTCCTGCTCTTTTACAGGCTGCAATTTGATGTTCATGATTAGAATCAACCAAACTTAAATTCTCTCTAATACTCATATCAAATATAAAAGGTTTTTGGGTTACTATTGCTACATTACTTGAATAAACTTCTTTTGAATATTCATAAATATTTTCATCATCTAATAAAATTTGCCCTTTATTAGCTTTATATAATCTTAATAACAATCTAAATATTGTTGATTTCCCACTGCCACTTTTTCCAACAATAGCAGTAAATGTTTTAGGATGAATTTCAAAACTTACATTTTTCATTACTTCCTGTCTATCATAAGTAAATGATACATTCTTAAACTCTATTTTTCCATTAATATTATCATTGTTATTTTCACCAAAATTTAACATGTTTTTTGTTTTATAATTTAATAACTTATAAACTCTGTCAACTCTTGTATTATTTTCTGAAATATTACTTAAATTTTGAAAAAATTTAGAAAATTCTGTTTGGATATTTTCATAATAACCAATAATCAATATTAACATAGCAACATCATATTTACCATTTAATATTAAATTTATTGAAATCATATATATTAATATTTTCCCAAATCCTAAAATCATTGGAACAAGAACATATACATTATCGTTATACTTTCTTTTCTT
This sequence comes from Bacilli bacterium, assembly GCA_016297695.1. Classification (GTDB taxonomy): domain Bacteria; phylum Bacillota_I; class Bacilli_A; order RF39; family UBA660; genus RUG14121. The sequence goes on along the minus strand of JAEDGC010000025.1, from coordinate 3,033 downwards.
AAAATAATCTTTTCTCCATTGTTTTATATAGTTTTCTAAATAATTACTTATATCATCTTTCATATTAAACGATTTTATTTCTTTATTTCCATCTAGAACTTGTCCCATTAAACCTGAAATACTATCTTGATGTTTTCTTTGTCCTGCTAAATAATATTCTTTTTTTTCCATGTTTTTTGCAAGAAAATATATAGATATAATATTTAATATTAATGATAAAATTCCACTAAATATATTAATTTTAATAAGTATAATTAAAGAAATAATGATATTTATCATTTCAGCAAAAGAGTCAAAAGTTCGGTCTGGAATTTGCATTACATTTCCTACATCATTAAAAGCAGTGTTTACTATATAAGATGTTGATATTTCTTTTGAAAAATTTTCATCATAAGTTGTTACCTTATTTAGAATTAATTGCTGTAATTTATTATGAGTAAATATTGAATTATTTTTGTATGCAACAAAATTATAATGATGAAATAATACGTATACTAAACTACTTACAAGAAATAAAATTGTCCATATAACTGTTGTACTAAAATCTTTAATAGTAGCATATTCAACAATTTTAGATGCAGTAAATGGTATTAACAATAAAGATATACTTCTTAAAAATGCAGAAAAGAATAAGTGAAATAATAATTTTTTGTTATTAGCACCTAAGCTAAAATATTTTTTTATTATTGAACAATATCTTTTAATCATTGTTAAACACCCCGATTCTACTAGGAGATTTTCTAGATTGTAGCATTTGGTATATTTCATTTCTAGAAATTAACTGTTTATGTGTCCCAACATCATTAACTTTACCTTTATCAAGTACAACAATTCTATCTGCTTCCTTCATTAATTCTGGCTTTTTAGTTATCATAATTATTGTATGGTCTTTTTTTAAATTATTGATAAGTCTAGGAACTAATTTTGCAGTATCAGGATCTAAAGATGTAGTTATATCATCTAATAACAAAACTTCAGCTTCAGATAAAATAGTTCTTGCTATTGAAATCATTTGCTTTTGACCACCTGATATATTACTACCATTTTCTCTTAATATAGTGTTATATCCTTGAGGTAGTGTTTCAATAAATTCATGGATACCTGCTTTTTTACAAGCATCTATTTGATTACTTATATTAGTATCAACAAAATCTAAATTTTTTCTTATACTCATATTAAATATAAAAGGCTTTTGATTAACAACTGACACATTATTAGAATATACTTCCTTACTAAAATCAAAAATATTTATATTATCTAAAGTTATCTTTCCCTTTGTAGGTTCAAACAATCTTAATATTAAATTAAATAACATTGTTTTACCACTTCCGGCTTCACCTACAATAGCAATAACTTCATTATGATCAATCTTTAAATTAATATTATTTAATATTTTATGATTTTTTATTTCTAAACTAACATTTTTAAATTCTATAATGCCATGAATATCTTTTGTATCAATCAAGCCAAAATGGATTTCTTTAGAATCATAATTTAATATATCGTTAATTCTATTAACAGCAGTGTTAACTTCTCTTATTGTTGAAGTTGAATCAATTAAATCATTAATATAAGAAACTAAATATTCGTGATATGAAATAATTAGAACTAGTACACTTACATCTATTTTTCCTTTTATCATTAAACAAATGAGTAATATGTATAATAAAAATCTAAATATATAAGTTATGACTTTAACATCATTATCTCTAATTGTATAATAGTCCCTCTTTTTACCATAAAACTTAATAAATTTATTTTGTATTACATCTAATTTATTTGTTAATTTTGGCAACATATTAAATGTCTTTATTTCTTGTAATCCTGATACAATTTGCGTTAATAACGTACTATATTTATCATCTTGAACTACTACTTTGTTGTGATAATAATTAATTTTTCTATCAGAGTCATTTCTTACAGTAATATAGATTAATGCAAAAATAATCAGTAACAGTGCTAAATAAATATTATAAAGACCAACAATAATTAAAACTGCAATTATTTGTAATATTCCCATTAATACTTCTGAAATTCTATCGTTCATATCACCAATATTAATAATATCTGAATTAATAGAATTCATAAGTCGTCCTTTACTTATAAATCTAGTAAAATTATTATCTACTGTTACTAATTTATTTAATACTTTTTTAGTTAGTTTATCATAACAATAATTCATATTAAATCCATAGATTTTATAATTAATATAAAGGGCAATATTATATAAAATGTAAGTAATTAAAAATGCTCCTAGACAATAATAAGCCATTACTGCATTATTATCAGTTAAATGTTTAATAATTAATGAAGCAATAAGTGGCAATAAAATTGAAAATCCTTTATAAAAAAATGCTGATAATATATTTACAATGACATATTTAATTTTTAATTCTGCCAGTTTTAAATAATCTTTAATAAAATTATAATATTCTTTTATCATATTCAAGCCACCTCATGATATCATTCTAACATAAAATGTCGTTTTTTAATAATTTTATATTATTTTTTTAATATTGTTGTTTCTTTATTTTTAAATTTCATTTTTTATTTTTAAAAATTACTTAATCATAAATTCTATATTTTTTATACAAATATAGCTGTTAATATATATTTTTTTGAATTTTATATGCTAAAATTTTAAATTTGTTACAAAAATAGTCAAATTACATTTTCAATATATTTTAAACAACATAATATACCATTGAAAGGAGAATTATATGAATAGTTCATGTTTTAATTATCCATGCGGATGCAATAATATTGGCCCTACTGGTCCCACTGGGCCTACTGGGCCTGCTGGAGGACCTACTGGGCCAACAGGGCCTACTGGACCTCAAGGTTTACAAGGTATCCAAGGTGTGACTGGGCCAACTGGACCTCAAGGTTTACAAGGTATCCAAGGTGTGACTGGGCCAACAGGGCCTACTGGACCTCAAGGTTTACAAGGTATTCAAGGTGTGACTGGACCAACAGGACCTACTGGACCTCAAGGTTTACAAGGTATTCAAGGTGTGACTGGACCAACAGGAC